>DATAVF010000308.1:0-25892 GCA_036267835.1 Caulobacteraceae bacterium
GCCGGCGGCGCGGTGCTCGAGGCCGGCTGCGGCTGGGGCCGCGACGCCAAGGCGCTGCACGCGGCCGGCTTCCAGGTCACCGCCTTCGACGGCTCGGCCGAGATGGTGCGGCTGGCCCGCGAACACACCGGTTTGCAGGTCGAGCAGATGCGCTTCCAGGAGATGGCCTGGGAGGGCGCGTTCGACGGCGTCTGGGCCTGCGCCAGCCTGCTGCACGTGCCGCTCGCCGAACTCGACGAGGTGCTGGCGCGGGTCGTCGCGGCGCTGAAGCCGGACGGTGTGTTCTACGCCTCGTTCAAGCACGGAGCCGGCGAGCGTGAACGTGACGGCCGGCGCTTCACGGACATGACCGGCGAAACCCTACGGCCCCGCCTCGAACGCGCCGGCCTCGAGCCCGTCGATCTGTGGATTTCGCCCGACGAGCGGCCCCATGCCGTCCCCAACGAGTGGGTCAGCGCGCTCTCGATCCGAGGAGGGGGACTGGGATGAAAAGGTTTTGCGCCTTGACGGCCTGCCTGCTGCTCGTCGCCGCGCCGGCCGGCGCCCAGCCGCCGGGCTCGGGACAGGGGCTGATCGCCGGCGAGACCAACGTCACCGCGCAGGGGCCGGGCGGGGTGCTGGCGGGGACGCTTGACGCGCCGCCGGGTGACGTCAAGGGCGCGCCGGTGGCGATCATCATCCCGGGTTCCGGGGCGACCGACCGCAATGGCGACGCGCCGCCAGGCGCCGGTCTGACCGCGCAGCCCTATCTGCTGCTGGCGCACGCCCTCGCCCCGCTCGGCGTCGCCACCCTCCGCATCGACAAGCGCGGCATGTACGGCAGCGCCGACGCGGGCGATGCGAACAAGATCCTGATGAGCGACAACGTGGCCGACCTGCACGCCTGGGCGGCGTCGGCCAAGGCGCTGACCGGCGCGCCGTGCGTCTGGCTGATCGGCCACAGCGACGGCGGCTTGCAGGCGCTGGCGGCGGCGCGGGCCAATCCGAAGGATCTCTGCGGCCTGGTGCTGATCGCGTCGCCCGGCCGGCCGTTCGCCGACATCCTGCGCGAGCAGCTGAGAGCCAACCCGGCCAACGCCCCGATCCTGGCCGAGGCGCTGGCGGACATCGATGCCCTGGCCGCGGGCCAGCACATCGACCAGAGCCACATGACCCCGGTGCTGCTGCCGCTCTTTCGCGCCGCCGTGCAGGACTATCTGATCGACGAATTCAAATACGACCCGGCCAAGCTCGCCGCGGCCTATCCTGGCCCGATCCTGGTGCTGCAGGGGACCAACGATATCCAGGTCTCGCCCGTCGACGCCCAGCGGCTGGCGGGGGCGCGGCCGGGGATCAAGCTGGTGGAGTTGCCGGGCGTGAACCACGTGCTGAAGGTGGCGCCCCTCGATCGGGCCGCCAACGTCGCCACCTATAACGATCCCAGCCTGCCGCTGGCGCCTGGCATCGCCGATGCGATCGCGTCGTTCATGAGGGCGCCGCCCGCCGGAAGTTGATCGCGGCCGCGTTCGAGGAAGTGCGTGGCGACGGGCCGCGCGCCTGATGTCTTGCGAGTTCGAGCATGCGATCCACGCTGGCCGCCCTGGCCGCCGCCTTCCTTTGCGCCCTGGGCGCCAATACCGCCCTGGCCGCGCCGATGGCTACCGTGCAGAGCGGCGCCCTCACCGGCGTGCAGGACGGGTCGCTGGAGATCTACAAAGGCATCCCCTACGCCGCCCCGCCGCTCGGCCCGCTGCGCTGGGAGCCGCCCGCCCCGCCGGCGGCCTGGACCGGCGCCCGCAACGCCTCGAAGTTCGGCGCCATCTGTCCGCAACCGGGCCGTCCGGACGGGGCGGTAGCGGCCGGCGCCGGGATGGCGCAGAGCGAGGACTGCCTCTTCCTCAACGTCTGGAGCTTCCATGGCGCGGCCAAGGCGCCGGTGATGGTGTGGATCCATGGCGGCGCTTTCCGCTTCGGTTCAGGCTCGGCTCCGATCTACGACGGCGCCGCCTTCGCTCGCGACGGCGTCATCCTGGTCTCGATCAACTACCGGCTGGGCGCGCGGGGCTGGTGCGCCCACCCGGCCCTGACCCGCGCCGCGGCCCGCGGCGCGCCGCTCGGCGACTACGGGCTGATGGACCAGATCGCCGCCCTCAAGTGGGTGAAGCACAACATCGCGGCCTTCGGCGGCGATCCGGACAACGTCACCGTGTTCGGCGAATCGGCCGGCGGCGCGAGCGTGCTGGCGCTGATGGCGACACCCTCCGCCAACGGCCTCTACGCCAAGGCCATCGTCGAGTCGGGCGGCGGCTGGGGGGTGGGCCACAGCCTGGCCGACGCCGAGCGCCAGGGCGTCGCCTCGGCCACGGCCGCCGGCCTCGGACCGGACGCCACCGCCGACCAGTTGCGCGCCCTGCCCGCCGACAAGCTCGCCCTGCCGATGACCCTCGGCGGCGCCGGGCCGATCACCGACGGGCGGCTGATGCCCCGCTCGGTGACCCAGACCTTCGCCGCCGGCCAGCAGGCGCACGTCCCCCTGCTGATCGGATCCAACAGCTACGAGGCCTCGCTGATGCGGGCCTTCAAGATTCCGCCGGCCACCCTACTGGCGGCGGCGCAGGGGCCGGTGCGCTCGCTCTATCCCGCCGACGACGCCACCGCCGCCGCCGACATCTTCACCGACAGCGTCATGGGCGCTCCGGCGCACTGGATCGCCGCCCAGGTCTCGGAGAACGCGCCGGCCTACCTCTACCATTTCTCCTACGTGCCGACCGTCCGGCGGGCCACCGCGCCCGGGACCCAGCACGGCGGCGAGATTCCCTTCGTCTTCGCCACCTGGTCGGCGCTCGCCCCGCAAGCCGCCACAGCCGAGGACAAGGCCATGGAGGCCCTGGCGCACGGTTGCTGGGTGGCCTTCGCCAAGACCGGGCGGCCCGACTGCACGCCCGCGCCCTGGCCCGCCTTCAAGCCGGCCACCGACACTCTGATGGACTTCGGGGTCACCACTGCGCCGCAGCGCGGCTTCCGCCACGCCCAGTACGAGGCGTTGGAGCGGATGCTGCTGCCGCGCGCTGAAGCCGCGCACTGAGCCTTTGGCCGTGGCCCGTCCGGTGGTTAAAGTGCGCCATGCGCATCGCCACCTGGAACGTCAATTCGGTCAACGCCCGGCTGGAGACCGTGCTCGCCTGGTTCCGCGAGGCCCAGCCGGACGTCGCCTGCCTGCAGGAGATCAAGTGCGTCGACGAGCGCTTCCCGGCCGAGGCGTTCGAGAGCCTGGGCTACAACGTCGCGGTGCACGGCCAGAAGACCTACAACGGCGTCGCCCTGCTCTCGAAGACGCCGCTCGAAGATGTGCGCAAAGGCCTGCCGGGCGACGAGACTGACGATCATGCCCGCTACATCGAGGCGGTGGTCTCCGGCCCGCAACCGGTGCGCGTGGCTTCGATCTATCTGCCCAACGGCAATCCAATCACCACCGACAAGTTCGCTTACAAGCTGCGCTGGATGGCGCGGCTGGAGAAGCACGCCCGCGAACTGCTCGAGCTGGAGGAGCCGCTGGCGCTCTGCGGCGACTACAACGTCATCCCCGAGCCCGAGGACGCCGACAATCCGGCCGGCTGGATGGGCGACGCCCTCTTCCAGCCGGAAACCCGGCAGGCCTTCCGGGCGCTGAAATACCAGGGGCTCACCGACGCTTACATGGAGGTCGACGGCACGCCCGGCGGCTATACCTTCTGGGACTATCAGGCCGGCGCCTGGCAGCGGAACCACGGCATCCGCATCGACCATTTGCTGCTCTCGCCCCAGGCCGCCGACCACCTGGCCGGCGTCACCATCCACCGCAATGCCCGGGCCATGGAGAAACCTTCCGACCACGTGCCGGTGGTGGCTGAGCTGGCGCTCGACGAGGCATGACGCTGCGGGCTGTGACGGCCTGAGAGACTCCCGTTAGGCTCGCCCGCATGGGCGAATGGCTGAAGCTCATCATCCTGATCGTGCTGGCCGGCGTCGCGGTGACGCTCGCGGCGTGGCTGGCGGCCGTCTACATGGCGGCCGAGCGGCGGCTGAGCCGCGCCTTCCGTCAGGGCCTGCAGACCCAGCCGGACGCGGCGCTGATCGCTCATGGCGCCGGGCGCGGCGTCGCCATCAGCCTGGCGGCCCGGCGCGTGGTCACCGCCTGGGACTCGGGCGGCTGGCGGCTGACCTATCCGCTGGATGAGCTGCTGGGCGCCGAGCTCGATCTCGACGGCGAGGTGGCGGCGCGGGTGATGCGCGGCGAGCCCCGCCGCCTCTTGGACCGCCAGAGCGGGGCCGAGCGCGAGGTGCGGCTGCGCTTCCTGTTCGACGACGCCCGCCACCCGGACTTCGAGCTGGTGCTCTGGCCCAGCGCCGCGCCGCGCGCCGGCCCGACCAGGCCGCGCGACGCCATCGCCGAGGCCAATCGCTGGATCGCCCGCATCGAGGCGGTGCTGCGCAAGACCGGCGGCGCCCTCACCCTGGCCAAGGGATCGCCGCCGGCCGTCGGCAAGCCGGCGCGGGCCCCGCATCCGGCGGCGCCTGACCTGTTCGCGGATGGCGACGAAGATGAGGACGAAGACGACGAAGGCCCGCCCTGGCGCGAAGACGACGAGGACGAGCTGGCCGAGTGAGGCTCAGATCAGCTTGGCGTCGAGGGTGATCTCGGCGTTCAGCGCCTTGGAGATCGGGCAGTTCTTCTCAGCCCCTTCGGTCACCTGCTTGAAGGTCGCCTCGTCCAGGCCCGGCACGCTGGCCCGCAGGGTCAGGGCCGAGCGGCTGATCTTGAAGCCGGGACCGTCGGCTTCCAGGGTGACGGCCGCCTCGGTGGTCAGCTCGGTGGGCTCGTAGCCGCCGGCCTGCAACCCGAAGGCGACGGCCATGGTGAAGCAGCCGGCGTGCGCCGCGGCCAGCAGCTCCTCGGGATTGGTCCCCTTCTCGTTCTCGAACCGCGTCTTGTAGGAATAGGGCGTCTCGGCCAGCACGCCGCTGTCGGTAGAGAGATCGCCGCCGCCGTCGCGGCCCGTGCCACGCCAAACCGCCTTCGCCTTACGGATCATCGAACCCTCCTCTGGAGCTGCCTGCCTCGGGCTCAGATCGCCACCCGGCGCCCCGAATGCAACCCCGCGGACTTTACCGCCGGTCCCAGGTGCGACCTTTTCGCCCTCGGCCCTTAACCAGATGGTTCGCTTGGCCGCGTAACCTTGGGGCAAGATTGGTCGATCGCGAGCCCCCGATGAGCGAGACTAAGCCTTTCGATGCGCGATCGGCGATCGCGCTCGACCAACAAGGGTTGCCGGGCCGGCTGCTGTTCGCCGGCCTCTTCGTCGGCTTCTCGCTGCTGGTGCTGCCCTGGACTTTCGTCGCCGGCTGGGTCGTCGCCATCCTCGTCTGGGAGTTCGCCAGCGCGCCGTTCCTGGCCCGCATTGTCGGGCTGCGGGCCGACCGGGCGCTAAGCATCTTCGCCATCGCCAACCTGATCGGCTCGTCGATCTTCGCGCTCTCGCCCGTAATGGCGCTGGCGACCCTGACGCCGATCGGGATCGCGATCGGCGCTACCTGGTTCTGCGGCGCGTTCATGAATTGCTTCATCTACGCCGGCGAGCACCGCAAGCTGCTGTGGGCGACCCTGGCGCCGTCGATCATCGCCTCGGTGGTCGGGCCCATGCTGCTGCATGGCCCAAGCGTCGCCGGCGGGGTGATCAGCACCCTCATCCTGACCAGCCTCATTGCCGCCAAGAGCTTCTCCATCGATCACCAGGTGCTGCTGCGCCGGCTCGCCGACAAGCAGGGCGCGCTGGCCGATGTGGAGCGCAAGCTCGCCATCGCCGTCGAGGCGTCCGGCGACGGCCTCTTCGAGATGGACCTTCAGGCGCAGACGAGTGAGGTCAGCGCTGGCTGGCGGGCCATGCTGGGTTACGGCCCCGACGACCATGTGAACCCCATCCTGTCCGAATACGTCCACCCGGACGACCTGCGGGCCCTCGACGCGGAATACCTGGCTCACTTGCGGGGCGAGACGCCGCACACCGCGTCCGAGCTGCGGCTGCGCTGCGCGGACGGCAGCTACAAATGGGTGCTGTCCCGCGCCCGGCTGGTCTCGCGATCGGCGGACGGCCGGCCCTGGCGCATGGTCGGCACCACCGTGAATATCGCGGCGCGCAAGGCCCTCGAGCACCAGCTGGAGACCGCGGTCGAGGTCGCCGAGCGAGCCAACGCGGCCAAGGACGTCTTCGTGGCCAACATGAGCCATGAGATCCGCACGCCGCTCAACGGGGTGATCGGCATCACCGGCGCCCTGGCCCGCACTGCGCTAACGGCGCAGCAGCGCGAGATGGTCGGGATCGTCCAGTCCTCGGCGCAGGTGCTGGAGCGCCTGCTCTCCGACATTCTCGACCAATCCAAGCTCGACGCCGGCGAGTTCGAGCTGCAGGCGGCGCCCTTCGATCTGCGCGAGGCGATCGAATCGGCGACCGAACTGTTGCGGCCGCGGGCGTTTGAAAAGGGCGTGGACTTCCGCATTTCCTATGCCGAGGCCGCGGCGGGGGCGTTCGAGGGCGACGCCGTGCGCCTGCGCCAGATCGTGTCGAACCTGGCCGCGAATGCGATCAAGTTCACCGAGGCCGGCTCGGTCCAGATCATCGTCGAGGCCGAAGATGCGTCGGACGCCGAGCTGGCGAGCGTGACGATCCGCGTCAGCGACACCGGGATCGGGTTCGACGCCGAGACCGGCAGGCGGCTCTTCGCTCGCTTCGTCCAGGCCGACGGGTCGATCTCGCGCCGGTTCGGCGGCACTGGCCTGGGCCTGGCCATCTGCAAGACGCTGACCGAGCGCATGGGCGGCGCCATCACCGCGCGGTCCGAGCCCGGGGCCGGCAGCGTGTTCGAGGTCATGCTGCCGCTGAGGCGCGTCAGCCGGGACGACTGCGCGCTGGCCGACGCCGCCAGCGCGGATGTGTGTGACGACGAAGGCGGCCTGGAAGGCCTGCACGGCCTGCGCATCCTGCTGGCCGAGGACCATCCGACCAACCAGCGGGTGGTGCAGTTGATCCTCGACTCGGTTGGTGTGGACCTGACCATCGTCGGCGACGGCGAGGCTGCGATCGAGGCGTTCGAACGCACGCCGTTCGACCTCATCCTGATGGACATGCAGATGCCCGGGGTCGATGGCCTGGCCGCCACCCGCGAGATCCGCCGCCGCGAGGCCGGCGGCTCACGCATCCCGATCGCCATGCTGACCGCCAACGCCACCGACGAACATCGCGACATGGCGGCCGCGGCAGGCGCGACGCACCACATCGCCAAGCCGATCACCCCGCAGAGCCTGTTCGCCGGCATCGCCGCGGCGATGTCCGCCGACCCTACGCCGGTTCCTGCGCCGCACCTCGCGGCAGGCTGACGCCGCTCCAAACTTCCGCAGCGACGTATCTTTGGCCGCAGCCCTGCCGCGCGCCTTGTAATCGCCGTCTTACCGGTCCACTTGCAGGGCATCGTTGGCACTCACCTCGATCGAGTGCCAACAGGCCGCGACATCGCGCGCCACTCCCGTTCCGGAGACATCCCCTGCATGGCCTTTCGCCCGCTGGCCGATCGCGTCCTCATCAAGCGCGTCGAAGAAGAAGCCAAGACCAAGGGTGGGATCATCATTCCCGACAGCGCCAAGGAAAAGCCCCAGGAAGGCGAAGTCATCGCCGTGGGTCCCGGCGCCTATGACGACGACGGCAAGCGTATCGCGCTGGACGTCAAAGCCGGCGACCGCGTGCTCTTCGGCAAGTGGTCGGGCAGCGAAGTGAAGATCGACGGCGAAGACCTGCTGATCATGAAGGAGAGCGATCTCCTGGGCGTCCTGGACGCCAAGGCCGACCTCGCCAAGGCCGCCTGAGCCGAGCCCGAGCGCTCGCCCCTCCCCCCCATTCCTACGAAAGACCAGCCCCATGGCCGCCAAGACCGTTCACTTCTCCTCCGACGCGCGCGACCGCATGCTGCGCGGCGTCAACATCCTCGCCAACTCCGTCAAGATCACCCTCGGCCCCAAGGGCCGGCACGTGGTGATCGAGCGCTCCTACGGGGCGCCGCGCACCACCAAGGACGGCGTGACCGTCGCCAAGGAGATCGAGCTGGAGAACCGCTTCGAGAACCTGGGCGCCCAGCTGCTCCGCGAAGTCGCTACCCACGCCAGCGATGACGCGGGCGACGGCACCACCACCGCGACCGTGCTGGCGCAGGCCATCGTGGTCGAGGGATTGAAGTCGGTGGCCGCCGGCATGAACCCGATGGATCTGCGCCGCGGCATCGACAAGGCCGTGCACGCGGTCGTCGAAGCCCTCAAGGCGTCGTCGAAGAAGGTCACCACCAACGACGAGATCGCCCAGGTCGGCGCCATTTCGGCCAACGGCGATACGGAAATCGGCGACATGATCGCCAAGGCCATGGCCAAGGTCGGCAACGAGGGCGTGATCACCATCGAGGAAGCCAAGACCCTGGAGAGCGAGCTCGACGTGGTCGAGGGCATGCAGTTCGACCGCGGCTACCTCAGCCCCTACTTCATCACCAACGCCGAGAAGATGGAGGTCGAGCTCGAAGAGCCGCTGATCCTGCTCTCCGAAAAGCGCCTCGGCTCGCTGCAGCCGCTGCTGCCGCTGCTGGAGGCGGTGGTGCAGTCGAGCCGCCCGCTGCTGATCATCGCCGAAGACATCGAGGGCGAGGCCCTGGCCACCCTGGTGGTCAACAAGCTGCGCGGCGGCCTGCGCGTCGCGGCGGTGAAGGCCCCCGGCTTCGGCGATCGCCGCAAGGCGATGATGGAGGACCTGGCCATCCTGACCGGCGGCCAGATGGTCAGCGAAGACCTCGGCATCAAGCTCGAGAATGTCGGCCTGGAGATGCTGGGCACGGCGCGCAAGGTGACCATCACCAAGGACGCCACCACCATCGTCGACGGCGTCGGCGACAAGGACGCGATCCAGGCGCGGATCGCCCAGATCAAGGTGCAGGTCGAGGACTCGACCAGCGAGTACGACAAGGAAAAGCTGCAGGAGCGGCTGGCCAAGCTGGCCGGCGGCGTCGCCATCATCAAGGTGGGCGGCTCGACCGATGTCGAGGTGAAGGAGCGCAAGGACCGCGTCGATGACGCGCTGAGCGCCACCCGCGCCGCGGTGGAGGAAGGCATCGTGCCGGGCGGCGGCGTCGCCCTGCTGCGGGCTGGCAAGGCGCTGGACGGCCTCAAGGGCGAGAACCCCGACCAGGACGCCGGCATCGCCATCGTGCGTCGCGCCCTGCAGGCGCCCATCCGCCAGATCGCCGAAAACGCCGGCGTCGAAGGCTCGATCGTGGTCGGCAAGGTGCTGGAGAACGCCTCGCCCACCTTCGGCTTCAACGCCCAGACCGAGGCCTACGTCGACATGTACGAAGCCGGCGTGCTCGACCCCACCAAGGTCGTCCGCACCGCCTTGCAGGGCGCCGCGTCCGTGGCCGGCCTGCTGATCACCACCGAAGCGGCCGTCGCCCAGGCGCCGGACCCGTCGGGCGGCGGCGCCCCGCAGATGGGCGGCAGCATGGGCGGCATGGGCTTCTAGCCCCGAGCGGCGTACAAGTCCGGGCGCGCCCGGTCTGGACACCCCAGGCCGGGCGCCGCCAGTTCCGGAAGGAGGCCACCCGTGGCCAAAGGTCAGAAGAAGAGCAACCGCGAGATCCGCAAGCCGAAGGCGGACAAGCCGAAGCCGGTCGCCGCCGCCCCGTCCTACCTGTCGCCGCCGGTGAAGAAGAAGTAGGCGCTAGCCGTAGGTGAAGTCCGGTTTGCTCTGCCCGACCTCGATGATGTAGCCGTCCGGAACGCGGATGTAGCAGCGCGTCTCGCCGTACTTGTCCTTCGGCTCGGTGATGAACTCGGCCCCGCGGCTGCGCCACAGCTCGTAGCAGGCGTGAATGTCCGCCACGCGGATGTTCATGAAGCTGCTGACAGCATCGGGGTTCGGCGGCGTGCTGAGCACCACCGTCGGCTTGTCGGGCGTGCCGCCGCCGCCAGTGTTGACGATCAGCCAGGTGTTGGCGATCTGGATGTAGCCTGGGGCGCCGGCGGCATCGCCGCGGCTGAGAATGCGGCCCCCGAACACCTTCTCGTAGAAGCTGGCCGATCGCTCGATGTCGGCGACGGTGAGGAAGTGAGCGATGCTGAAGCCGTCCTGGGGCGGCATCTGATAGGTCTGCTGATCGACTTGCACCTGGGTCATTGGCGGCTCCAATTCCGGTCGGTGGCGAGCGTAATGCTCCCGCCAGCGCGCGGTTGAAATCCCCCATTGGTATCGGTCGGGCCGGAGCCCCGATCAGGCGGCCAGTCGTCCCCGCCAGAGCAGCCATGCCGTGGTCAGGCACCAGACGCAGAGCACCGAGTCGATCATCGCCAGCGCCGCCGAGGCGGCGTGAGCGGGCTGGTCCAGCGCGGCGAACAGCTGCGAGGCGCCCAGGATGGTCGCCGTTCCGAGCAACAGATGCGCCGCCACCAGCAGCACCAGCGCGCCGGCGCCGACCGTCGCGCCCAGCGCGCCGATGGCCCGCGCCGTCCGCGTCCGGTGCATCAGCGCCACCGACCAGAACACCAGCGCGCCCAGCACGGCGAACGCATAGAGCAGCCGGGCGCGGGCCGCCTCGCCGGGATCGGTCGCCAGCATCGCCAGGGTGTCGGCGCAGAAGGCGGCGGCCAGCAGCACGAGGCCTGCGCGGTTGAGCGGCCGCGCCGCGCCCATCTCGCCCGCGAAGCACCAAAGGCCGAAGCTCACCGCGAGCCAGGCGACATAGCTCAGCGGCGCCAGCCGCCCGCCCTCCAGGTGAAGCACGAGGTTGAGCGGCGCGCCAAGCGCCAGCGCCAGGGCGCCGACGCGGGCATTCAGGGAGGGTCGGGGCGTCGCGGGCTGACGGGTCATTTGCGCCGGTGGTAGGGTGCGCGGCGGACCGGCGATATCGACAATCCGGGCCGAATGTCCGAACCACGGGGGTCAGCCATGAACAGCAAGGCGCCCATGAACGGCAAGGCTCCGGGGGCGCGCCGCGCCCTGCTCGACGCCTTCGCCGAGCTCGCCCTCAGCCGCCGCTACCAGGAGATCAGCGTCGGCCTCCTGACCCGCCAGGCCAACGTCGCCCGCTCGACCTTCTACTACCACTTCAAGGTCAAGGATGACCTGCTGGTCCAGAACCTGGCCCCGATGATCTCGGTGCTGGCCAGCCTGCCCGCCGCCCACGAAGTCCCCGCCGACCTCGCGGACTGGGTCGCCCACATCTGGGAACACCGCGCCAGAGCCGGCCGCATCTTCGACGGCCCCGCCGGCCGCAAGCTCGCCGACGCGCTAACGCTGGAACTACGCTCGACACTCGGCGCGATGGACATCCGCGCCTCACCTTTGCTCGCCGACCAGCTCGCCGGCGCGACGCTGAGCCTGCTGCGCGCCTGGACCGCTGGCCGCGGCGTGGCGACGCCGTCGGAGATCGCGACAATGCTGTGGTCTGGGGCGCGTAGGCTTGCCGAGGTGAAGCAAAACTCGCGCGTTCCACCGACAGAACGATGAAAAACGTCCAGATTGTCGATGGCGCAGACAACGCGACCTTCGCCGTCTTCCAGGCGACCGACGAGGAATTTCGGCTGATATTCCCGCGTCCAGGACAGGATCTAGAAATCCCCGAAGCGCTTTTCCGCCGTTTGGGCGCCGCCCGAGCCAACGAAGTGCTGAGGCCTATGTGGAACCGCCCCATCCTCAAGAAGGACATCCAAGGCATCCACGGCACGCTATTCTACAACTACTTCGACAAACGACACCATCTGCCGGCTTCCAAGAGGGAGATAGACCGAGAGGAAAGCCAAATTAGTGAACCGGAGCGCGAATTGTACCGGCGAGCTCGGGCTGAAAATGCCAAGCGTCTCAGACGCCGCGCGCCTCACGCGGCTGGGAACTGACATGCCCTCCCCTTCGTGCGCATGATGGCGGCAACAGACGCCCGCTCGCGGCGCGATGAGGAAACGGCCATGACCAAGCAAGAGATGACGCGCGCGGCCAAGCCGCCGTTCAAGACCCGCTATGGCAACTTCATCGGCGGCAAGTGGACCGAGCCCGTGAGCGGGCGGTATTTCGAGAACACCTCGCCGATCAATGGCCGCGTGCTCTGCGAGATCGCGCGGTCCGATGCGCAGGACATCGAGCTGGCGCTCGACGCCGCGCATGCCGCCAAGGAGGCCTGGGGCCGCACCAGCGTCACCGAGCGCTCGAACATGCTGCACCGCATCGCCCAGGTGATCGAGGACAACCTCGACCTCTTGGCGCTGGCCGAGACCTGGGACAACGGCAAGCCGATCCGCGAGACCACCGCGGCCGACATGCCGCTGGCGGTCGACCACTTCCGCTATTTCGCAGGCTGCATCCGCGCCCAGGAAGGCGGCATCTCCGAGATCGACCACGACACGGTGGCCTACCACTTCCACGAGCCGCTGGGCGTCGTGGGGCAGATCATCCCGTGGAACTTCCCGATCCTGATGGCCTGCTGGAAGCTGGCCCCGGCGCTGGCCGCCGGCAACTGCGTGGTGCTGAAGCCGGCCGAGCAGACGCCGGCCTCGATCCTGGTGCTGGCCGAGCTGATCGCGGGCATCCTGCCGCCGGGCGTGCTCAACATCGTCAACGGCTTTGGCCTGGAGGCCGGCAAGCCGCTGGCGTCCAACCCGCGCATCAACAAGATCGCCTTCACCGGCGAGACCACCACCGGGCGGCTGATCATGCAGTACGCCAGCCAGAACCTGATCCCGGTGACGCTGGAACTGGGCGGCAAGAGCCCGAACATCTTCTTCGAGGATGTGGGCGCCGAGGATGACGCCTTCTTCGACAAGGCCATCGAGGGCTTCGTGATGTTCGCGCTGAACCAAGGCGAGGTCTGCACCTGCCCGAGCCGCGCGCTGATCCACGAGAACCTCTACGAGCGCTTCATGGAGCGCGCCCTGAAGCGGGTCGAAGCCATCGTGCAGGGCGACCCGCTGGACCCGGCCACCATGATCGGGGCCCAGGCCTCCTCCGAGCAGCTCGACAAGATCCTCAGCTATTTCGACATCGGCCGCCAGGAAGGCGCCGAGGTGCTGATCGGCGGCGCGCGCAACGAACTGCCGGGCGATCTGGCCGGCGGCTATTATGTGAAGCCCACCGTGCTGAAGGGCCACAACCGCATGCGGGTGTTCCAGGAGGAAATCTTCGGGCCGGTGGTGTCGGTGACCACCTTCAAGGACGACGCCGAGGCGCTCTCGATCGCCAACGACACCCTCTATGGCCTCGGCGCGGGCGTCTGGAGCCGCGACGCCAACCGCTGCTATCGCTTCGGCCGCGGCATCCAGGCCGGCCGCGTCTGGGTCAACTGCTACCACGCCTACCCGGCCCACGCGGCCTTCGGCGGCTACAAGCAGTCCGGGATCGGCCGCGAGAACCACGCGAAGATGCTGGACCACTACCAGCAGACCAAGAACATGCTGGTCAGCTACTCAGCCGGGAAGCTCGGGTTCTTCTGAGCATGCCGGACGACACGTCTTTGGCGCGCGTCACCGCCACGCCCGCCGCCGCCGCCTTCATCAAGGTGCTGGCGGCGGAGCACGGGGCGGTGCTGTTCCACCAGTCCGGGGGCTGCTGCGATGGCTCCTCGCCCATGTGCTATCCGCAGGACGACTTCATCGTCGGCGACCGCGACGTGAAGCTGGGCGAGATCGCCGGGGCGCCGGTCTACATCAGCGCCTCGCAGTTCGACGTCTGGCGCCACACCCAGCTGATCATCGACGTGGTGCCCGGCCGCGGCGGCATGTTCTCGCTGGATAACGGCCGCGAGCAGCGCTTCCTGACCCGCAGCCGGGTGTTCTCCGACGCGGAGATGGCGGCGCTGGAGGCGGTCGCCTAAATCCCACGCCATGGCGTTGTCATGGAAGATGGGGTTCGAGGTCGAGCTGATGGCGCCGCCCGGCCGCTCGCGCGCCGACCTCGCGGCGCGCACGGCGCGGCGGCTCGGTGGAACCGTGCGGCGGTTCTTCCATCCGCAGTCGGAGCCCAGCATTGTGCCCGGCCAGCCGGTGTTCGAGAACCTCACGCTCGGCTTCGAGGTGCTGGACAGCGCGGGCCGCCGCCTCGCCGCCTTCGTCGACGACCTGACGCTGCAGCGCGATCTCGATCGGCAGGCCGCGCCGCGCGCCGGCTGGTATCGGATCATCGCCGACGATGGGCGGCTGCTGCAGCTCACCGTGCGCCATTGCGACGCCGAGGCGCCGCTGGAGAGCGTGCTGGACCCTCTGGCGGCGCTGTTCGGCACGGCGACCGCGCCGCACGCATCGGGCATGGTGCGGATAGAGGACGCGCGCGGCGTCTCCGTGGCCATCGGCGCGCCGCTGCCGGGCGAACGCGAGCGGCCATGCGAGATCGTCACGGCGCCGGTCGAGGCCGATCACGAACGCGTCATCCAAGGCCTGCTGGAGGACGCCTGCGCCGAGGGGTTCGCCGTGCCGGTCGAGGGCGCCACGCACATCCACTTCGACGCCACTCCGCTTCGATCGGCCGCGGTGATTGCCCGGCTGGTCGAAACCCTGTCGCTGCATGGCGACGCCCTGAAGCAGCTGGTGGGCGTCAATCCGCACTGTGTTCGCCTGGGGCCGTGGCCGGACACATTGAAGGCGCTGGTGCTGACGCCAGGATTTCGTGCGCTGGCCTGGCCCGAGGCGACCGAGGCGCTGAGCAACGTCGGCCTGACCAAATACTGTGACTTCAACCTGCTCAACATCGCCCTGAACAGCACCTCGAAATACACGTTCGAAGTCCGCGTCCTTCCGGCCCATCTGGACGCCGCGCCGATTCTGGAGGCGGCGGCGCTGTTCGAAGCGCTGTTGCGATGGGCCTGCGAAACGGCCACGGCGAGGGCCCCGCCGCCGCTTCGCCTGGCGCGGCTGATCGACCTGCTGCCAATGCCGAGGTCTGCCGCGCGGGTCTGGCGGGCGCGGGCGGCAGCGCCCGCCTAGAGAGGCCGTTGTCAGCCCCGCGCGGCTCGCTTAACGATACGCTCACACCGTAACCGAGGGGCTTTCAAGAGTGCACAGTACCATCTCTTCTCGGCCGCGCCGGCGGCTCGCCGCGACGCTGATGCTTTCGACTTCGCTGACACTGGCCGCCCTGGCGGTCGCGCCGCCGGTTCAGGCTGACGCGGTCGATGTCTATGACGCCTCGACCTACACCTATTGCGACGCGGTGATGGCCTCCAAGCTCTGGCATGTCGGCATGCAGGCCGCCAAGGCGCAGATCGGCACGAAGATCATGAACGGCATCGGCGACGACGTGAACCGGGTGCTCGCGGAGAGCCGCGCCGCCGGCAACCGCTGCTCATGGGAAGACGCAGCCTATCTCCCGGCCGACGCCGTGCAACTGTCTCACCTGTGGGGTGTCAGCGTCCAGCAGGCCAAGGCCAAGATCGCCACTTACGTGACCAACGGCCAGAGTTCGATCGTCAACGGCGCACTCGGCCACGGCCCGCCCGGGAGCTGAGGCCGGGGCGAGGGACGGGTAGTTGCCACGCCCGCGCTTGAGGAGAATAAGCCCGCAGCGACGCTTCGGGGCCCTGTGCGCCCCGCTGCCGGCGCCGGGAGACGACGCATGAAGACTGAAACCGCCTCGGCCCTCGCGGCCGGGGAGATCACCACCCCCCTCATTCTGGACATGCTGGAGTGGCTGGCGCGAGAGCCCCGGTCCTATGCTGAAGTGATGGACGTGTGGCGCACCTCGTGTCCACGCCTGACCATCTGGGAGGAGGCCGTCGATCACGGCCTGGTGGTGCGGCGGCGCGAGCCGGGCGCCGGCCCCGCAATGGTCGAGGTCACCGCGAGCGGGCGGCAGGCGCTGGTGGAGAGTCGGCGCGCGGCCGCTTAAGCCCGCGCGTCCTCCAGCACGAAACCTGCGCCACGATCGGCGATCATGATGGTGGGCGTGTTGGTGTTGCCCGACGTGATCGTCGGCATCACCGAGGCGTCGATCACCCGCAGCCGTTCCACACCGATCACCCGCAGACGGGCGTCGACCACCGCGTAGGGGTCGGACGGCAGGCCCATCTTGGCGGTGCCGACCGGGTGGAAGATGGTGGTGCCGATGTCGCCGGCCGCCTTGGCCAGCGAGGCGTCGTCGTCGCCGACCCCAGGTCCCGGCAGATATTCCTCGGGCTGGAAGGGCCGCAGCGCCGGCTGGGACATCAGCCGGCGGGTGACGCGGATGGCGTCGGCGGCGACGCGGCGGTCTTCGTCGGTGGCCAGGTAGTTCGGCGCGATCACCGGCGCGGCGGCCGGGTCGGCCGAGCGCAGGCGCAGGGTGCCGCGCGAGGTGGGGCGCAGGTTGCAGGCCGACACGGTGACCGCCGGGAACCGGTGCAGCGGTTCGCCAAACCGGTCCAGCGACAAAGGCTGGATGTGGAACTGGATGTTGGCCCGCTCGTGGTCGGGCGACGAGGTGGTGAACATGCCGAGCTGCGACGGCGCCATCGACAGCGGCCCGCGCTGGAAGAGCGCGTATTCGGCCCCCATCAGGCCGCGGCCGATCAGCGAGTGGTAGGTCTCGTTGAGCGTCTTGACGCCGCTCACCTTGTAGATCGCCCGCTGCTGCAGGTGATCCTGCAGGTTGCGCCCGACGCCCGGCCGCTCGGCCACCACCGGCACGCCGTGTTCGCCCAGCCAATCCGGCGAACCGACGCCGGACAGCTGCAGCAGCTGCGCCGAGCCCAGCGCGCCGGCCGACAGGATCACCTCGCCCGCCGCCCGCGCCTCGAAAGTCTGGCCGCCCCGGCGATAGCTCACGCCGACGGCGCGCAGGCTATCGAACAGCACCCGTTCGACCAGCACCCCGGTCTCCAGCCGCAGGTTCGGCCGCTTCAGCGCCGGCTTCAGGAAGCCCTTGGCCGCCGACCAGCGCAGCCCCCCGCGCTGGTTCACGTGGAACGGCCCGACGCCGGTGTTGTCGCCGGTGTTGAAGTCGTCCGTCGCCGGCACGCCCATTTCGACGGCCGCCTTGGCGATCGCCTCCAGCACCGTCCAGCGCACCCGCGGCGCCTCGACCCGCCATTCGCCGCCGGTTGCGTGGTGTTCGCCATTACCCATGAAATGATTGTCGAGGCTGCGGAAGACCGGGCGCACGTCGTCCCAGCCCCAGCCGGTCAGGCCGAGCTGGCGCCAATGGTCGTAGTCGGCGGCCTGGCCGCGCATCGAGATCATCCCGTTGATCGCCGACGAGCCGCCGATCACCTTGCCGCGCGGGTAGTTCAGCGCCCGGCCGTTCAGGCCCGGCTGCGGCTCGGTCTTGAACAGCCAGTCGGCGCGTGGATTGCCTATGGCGAAGAGGTAGCCGGCGGGCACGTGCAGCCACAGCCAGTCGTCGTTGCCGCCGGCCTCCAGCAGCAGCACCCGGTTACGCGGATCGGCCGACAGCCGGTTGGCCAGCACGCACCCGGCCGAGCCCGCGCCGACCACGATGTAGTCGTACTCGCCGTCGATCGTCTGCGCCGCCATGCGCCTCCTTCGCGCAAAACCCGCGGCGGCGCCACCGCGACAGCGCGCTTGCCTCGCCTCGCGTCAGCCCCGCAGAGTGGGGTTCTTGCGCCGTGTGCGGCGGATTCTCAGGGGCCTTCGATGGCGACGGACTACGACCTGGCGATCGTCGGCGGCGGCATCGGCGGCTCGGCGCTGGCGACGGTGATGGCGGGCGCCGGCTACAGGGTGCTGCTGCTCGAGCAGTCCGAAGTCTACATCGACCGGGTGCGCGGCGAGTGGATCGCGCCCTGGGGCGTCACCGAGACCAAGCGCGTCGGCCTCTACGACACCCTGATGGCCGCCGGCGGCCACCACATCGCCCGCCACGTCACCTACGACGAGACGCGGCCCCCGGAAGAGGCCGAGGCGCGCACCCTGCCCCTGAGCATCTTCGCCGCCGGCGTGCCGGGGCCGCTGTGCCTGGGCCATCCCAAGCACTGCCAGACCCTGTTCGACGCGGCTGTGGCGGCCGGCGCCGACGCCCGGCGCGGCGTGCAGGTGACGGAGGTGCGGTTGGGCGACGCGCCGGCCGTGACCTTCGAGCATGGTGGCCAGACGCAGACCGCCACGGCCCGGCTCGTGGTCGGCGCCGATGGGCGCACGTCGCAGGTGCGGGAAACCGCGGGCATCGAGCTGCACCAGGACAAGCCGCACCACTGGTTCGCCGGCCTGCTGGTCGAGGGCGTCGAGGGCATCGACGACGAGCTGCAGACCATCGGCACCGAGGGCGACTTCGGCTTCCTCACCTTTCCGCAAGGCGGCGGCAAGGTGCGCGTCTACGGCGGCTATGCCCTCTCGGAAGCTGGCCGGTTCAAGGGACCGGACGGCGCCCGGCGCTTCCTCGACGCCTTCGCCATGAACTGCAGCCCGCGCAACCAGCGGCTTGTCGCCGGCCGGCCGGCCGGGCCGCTGTTCAGCTACATCAACGCCGATTCCTGGACCGACGAGCCCTTCGCGCCCGGCGTGGTGCTGATCGGCGATGCGGCCGGGTGGAACGACCCGATCATCGGGCTCGGGCTCTCGATCACCTACCGCGACGTGCGCATCGTCAGCGAGTTGCTCAAGGGCTCCGGCGACTGGAACGTCGCGCTCTTCGCCCCCTACGCCGAGGAGCGGGCCGAGCGGATGCGCCGGCTGCGCTTCGCCGCCCAGCTGACCTCCGGGCTGGAGATGGAGTTCGGCCCGGCCGCCGCGGCCCGGCGCCGACACCACTTCGAGGCCTCGACAACTGACCAGATGCTGGGCGCGCACGGCATCGCCGTGATGGCCGGCCCGGAAGCCGCGCCGGCCGAGATTTTCACCGAGGAACACCGCGCCCGCGTGCTGGGCCCGGCGGAGAGCGACGCATGACCCCGGACGAGATCGCCACTTACAACGCCGACTGGCTGCAGGCCTGGACCGACAAGGACGTGCCGCGCCTCTGCGAGTTCTACGCCGAGGACTGCGTCTACAAGGACAACCAGACCGCCGGCGGCCTGACCGGCCGCGAGGCCCTGCGCGGCTACCTGACCGGCCTCTTCGCCGCGGTGCCGCCGATGGCCTACGCGGCCGACGAGACCTGGCCGATCCCCGGCGGCTTCTGCGGGCGCTGGTACTGCACCATCGGCGAGGGCCCCGCAGCAGCGCGGATGCGCGGCTTCGACCTGGTGATCCTGCGCGGCCGCGAGATCGTGCTCAACGAAGTCTACATCCATCCCCTGCCCGCCGCGTGAGCATCCGCCCCGACATCCGCCGCCCCGAGGCGATCGACGCCGGTTGGCTGACCGCGGCCCTGCAAGGCGCGGGCGTCGATGCGGTGGTGCGCAGCTTCACCGCCAAGCCTGTCGGCACCGGCCAGATCGGCGACAGCGTGCGCTTTGCCCTCGCTTACGAGCGCGGCGGGGACCGCGCGCCGGCCACGGTGGTCGGCAAGTTCCCGTCGGCCGATCCGCAGAGCTTCGGCACTGGGGTGATGCTGGGCAACTACCTGCGCGAGGTGATGTTCTACACCCACCTGGCCAAAGGCGCCCTGATCGCCACGCCGCACTGCCTCTTCACCGACGTCGAGGCCGCCACCGGCGAGTTCGTGCTCTTGATGGAAGACTTGGCGCCCGCCGAGCAGGGCGATCAGCTGGCCGGGGTCAGCCTGGACCAGGCGCGGCTGGTCATCGACGAGGCCGCCAAGCTGCACGCCTCGCACTGGGACGACGCCGGCCTCGACGAACTGGCCTGGGTCTCGGGCTCCAAGGCCGCGCCGGCCAGCGCCGCTACTGGCGACACGGTGATGATGCTCTGGCGCGCCTTCCGCGAGCGCTACGCCGCCCGCCTGACGCCCGACTGCATCGAAATCGGCGAGGCGCTGGCTGCCCGCGCCGGCCTGCTCAGCGAGCTACGCACCGGACCGAAGTGCCTGACCCACAACGACTTTCGCCCCGACAACATGATGTTCGGCACGCCTGCCGGCGGCCGGCCACTCGTCGTGCTCGACTGGCAGTCGTTCGCCTACGGGGTCGGGGCCACCGACGTGGCCTACTTCCTCGCCGGCGCCCTCCCCGCCGACGTCCGCCGCGCCGCCGAGCCCGAACTGCTGGACCGCTACCTTGCCGGCCTCACGCGCCACGGCGTCACCGGCTACGACCGCGCCGCCCTGAGGGCCGATTACCGCACCGGCGCCTTCCTGCTCTTCTTCACAGCGTTCTTCGCCGCCATGGTGGTCAAGCAGACCCCCCGCGGCGACGACATGTTCATGCAGATGCTGGGCAGCGCCTCCCAACACATCGCCGACCACGACGCGCTGCGGGCCATCGGCGCCTAACCCGCCACGACAAACCCCTCGTAGCCGTTGGCGGCGACCTCGTTGCACTTGTCGCGGTAGGCCGGGAAGCCGCCGATGTAGGGCATGAACACGCGGGGTTTGCCGGGGACGTTGGCGCCCATGTACCAGCTGTTGGCCAGCGGATAGACCGTGGCGGCGGCCACCTCGTTGACGTGCGCCACCCAGGCGTCCTGCGCCCCCTCGGTGGCCTCGATGTTAGCCGCCTGGTGCTCGCCCATCCAGCCGATGCAGTCGGCGATCCATTCGACGTGCTGCTCGATGGCAACGGCCATGTTGCACAGCACCGACGGGCTTCCGGGTCCGGTGACCAGAAAGAGGTTGGGGAAGCCCGCCACCATCAGGCCGAGATAGGTGCGCGGGCCGGCGGCCCACGCGTCCTTCAGCCGCGCATCGTCGCGGCCGCGGATGTCCATGCGGTCGAGGGCGCCGGTCATGGCGTCGAAGCCGATGGCGTAGACGATCGCATCGACCGGGTATTCGCGCGCCTCGGTCTTCACCCCGGCCGGCGTGATGGTCTCCAGCGGCTCCTCGGCGAGGTCCACCAGGCGGACGTTGTCGCGGTTGAAGGTGGCGTAGTAGCCGGTATCGACGCAGAGGCGCTTGGACCCGATCGGATACGTCTTCGGCGACAGCCGGGCCGCCACCTGGGGGTCCTTGACGATGCCGCGGATCTTCTCGTGCACGAACTCGGCCGCGGTGGCATTGGCGCCCAAGTCGACGATCAGATCGTTGTAGGCGCCCAGCAGGGCGAAGCCGCCATAGTTCCAGCGTTCGTCATAGGCTGCGTGGCGCTCTTCCGGCGCGGAGGCCAGGGCCGGTGCATCCACCGTCGAGACCGCGCGGATGCCGAAGCCCGAGTCGCGCGCCTCCTTGCGGTACTGCGCCCGGTTGGCCGCCCAATCCGCCTCGACGGCCGGATCGATCGGCCCGTTGTGGGCCGGCACGCTGAAGTTGGGCGTGCGCTGAAACACCGTGACCTCGGCCGCCTGGGCCGCGATCCGCGGGATCGACTGGATGGCCGACGAGCCGGTGCCGATCACCGCCACGCGCTTACCGGTGAAGTCCACCCCCTCGCGCGGCCAGCGTCCGGTGTGCCAGCTCGGCCCCGTGAAGCTCTCGGCGCCCGGCAGCTCGCCTTCCTTGGGCACCGAGAGGCAGCCGGTGGCCATGATGCAGTAGCGCCCGCTGACCGTGTCGCCGGCGTCGGTGGTGACGTTCCAGCGGCGCGCCGCCTCGTCGTAGACCGCCGCGGTGACGCGGGTTTCCAGCTGGATGTCGCCCCGCAGGTCGAAGCGGTCGGCCACGTGGTTGAGGTAGGCGAGCAGCTCCGGCTGGGCGGAATAGCGCTCGGTCCACTTCCACTCGGCGTCGAGTTCCGGCGAGAACGAGTAGGAGTATTCCTGGCTCTCGATATCGACCCGCGCTCCGGGATAGCGGTTCCAGAACCAGGTGCCGCCAACGCCCGGCCCAGCCTCATAGACCCGCGCCGCCAGCCCCATGCCGCGTAGCCGGTGCAGCATGTAGAGCCCGGAGAACCCCGCCCCCACGATCACCGCATCGTAAGTCTGGCCGCCCATCGTGACCTCCCGCACTTCTTCCGGGAGACGATACGCGCGTTCCGCCGAGCCCGGCTAGGCCGAGCGCAGGCTCCGGAACGACTCGCGCATTTCCGAGGTGAAGAGCGCCGGGGTGGCCAGCTGCACGCCCTGGCTATCGTCGCCGACCCGTCTCCCGGTTCGGACCGCCGCCTTGATGCCGCCGGGCTAGGCGGCGAGTCCGAAGACCCCGGCGACCCCGACCCTGGCCAGCAGGCTGCGCCGATTGATGCAGATGCGTTCAAATGAGGCGTGGCGGCGGCGATCTATTGAACCATGGTGTCGCCGATACTTTAGCATCCACCCCCGATCCAATATTCGTGGCGCCGAGCGGCGTTCGCGGCGTCACCCTTTCAGGCGTTCGGCCGCCTCCAGCGAAGCCATGTCGCGCTGGAGCGTTGCCACCGCGGCGACGCGGCCATCACGGATGTAGCGCGCCTCGGCGTCGTCGCCCGCGACCGAGCCCTCCACTTCGATCCGATCCCAGCGCTCCACGTGGCCGACGTAGCGCACCTCGGTCCCGAAGTGCGCGGTCCAGAAGAACGGCGGCTCGGCCATGGGCTGGGGCGCGTTCAGCATCGCCGCGGCGGCGATCTGGCCGTGGCGCTCGGCCAGCACCCAGTGCTCGACGCGGATCAACTCCCCGGTGGCCGCATCGGGGAAGCGGGCGATGTCGCCGGCGGCGTAGATGTGCGGATCGCTGGTGTGCAGATTGGCGTCGACGACGACGCCGCGGTCGATCTTCAGGCCGGCGGCTTCCGCGAGGTCGAGGCGCGGCCTGACGCCGACGCCCAGCACCACGAGGTCCGCGTCCAGCTTCGAGCCATCATCGAGCGTCACGCGCTTGCCGTCATAGTCGCGCACGGTGCGCCCGAGGCGGAACGCCACGCCGTGGGCCCCGTGCAAGCCCATGAGCAACTCGCCGATCTGCGGCCCCAGCTTGCTCTCCAGCGGCAGCGTTTCCGGCGCGATCACTGTGACTGCGAGGTTGCGAGCCCGGATGGCGGCGGCCGCCTCCAGCCCGATGAAGCTGGCCCCGACGACGGCGACCGACTTCGCCGCGCCAAGAGCGGCGATCAGCGCATCGCAATCGGCCAGGCTGCGCAGCACGTGCACGCTGGCCAGGTCGAAGCCGGGCGTGGCGGGCCGGTTCGGCTCCGCGCCGGTGGCCAGCAGCAGGGTCTCGTAGTCGATCGTCTCGCCGCCCTCGAGGGTCAGGCGGCGCGCGCCGGCGTCGAGCCCCACCACGCGCGTCGCGGTGCGCAGGGTGATGCGGTTGTCGCGATAGAAGGCCGCATCCTTCAGCGGCATCCAGGCCGGTTCGGCCTGGCCGGCCAGGTAGTCCTTGGAGACGTTGGGCCGATCGTAGGGCGCATCGGCGTCGGCGCTGAGCAGCGTCAGGTCACCCGCATAGCCGAGGTCGCGCAGCCGCTGCGCCGCGGCGAACCCCGCCGCGCCGCCGCCGACGATGACAATCGACTTCGGATCGCCCGCCGTGTCGCGAGCCGGCGGCTGCGCCGGGGCCAGCTTTTCGCGGACGAAGACACGGCCGTCCGCCTCCTCGACCTTCCACCGCTGCGCCGCCGCCAGCGCCGGAGCCTTCAGGGCGGCGCCGGTCGCGAGATCGAAGCAGGCGTGGTGCCAGGGACAGTTGATCGTGCGCCCGACTCGCAGACCGTCCTTCAACGGCCCGCTGTAGTGCGTGCACGCCCCGCCGATAGCGACGATCGCGCCATCGACGCGCGCCAGGATCACGGGCTCGCCGCCGACATGGCCGGCATGCACGCCATCGTCAGAGATGGAGGCGGTATCGACGCCCCGGGTCAGATCCGGCCCTTTGGCCTCGTCGGAAGACGCGTTTGACATCGGGGCCTCGCATTTCGTTGGTGCGGTAGAAACTGCGCCGTCGCGAAAAGGTTTGCGCATCCGCCAGATTGCGGCGTTCGCCCGTCGGAGCGCACCCGGCCGGCGGCGCCATTGGCGCCAGGGCCCGGTGCGGGGCGAAGCCAGGTACGACGCCTTGGAAGCGCGCCTGGCGTCCTCGCCCGCCCACCATCGGGGTCCCACCCTGTGCATGGAGGGCGACGCCAACGGCGCGCGGCGTCTGCGTGGCGCGCGGTGACAACGCCGCCACACCCGAGTCGCGGTTTTGGTTGTAGAGTCGATCCGCGCCGGGGCTGCCATCGGCGCGCGGGAGTTCGCCGATGCAGATCGTCATCGAGTATGACTCGAGCGTCAGCAGCGCGCCGGCCGGCTACAAGACAGCGGTCGAAGCTGCGGTGACCTATCTCGACCAGCTGATCACCAACCCGATCAGCGTCGCGATCGTGTTCAGCTATGGCGAGATCGACGGCTCGAAGATGGGCAAGGGCGATCTGGGCGAGAGCCTGACCAACGGTGACTTCGAGTCCTACGCCACCACCGTCGGGCTGCTGACCGGCGCCGCCATGTCCAGCGACGCCCTCCAGTCGGTGCACGCGTTGCCGGCCGCGGACCCCACGCATGGCGGCAGTTTCTGGGTCTCCGACGCCGAGGCCGCAGCCTTCGGCCTGGGCTCGGAGCCCGGGTTCACCGATCCGGAGGACGGTTTCGTCGGCCTGGGCAAGGAGAGCAGCTCGCTCACCTTCAGCTTCGACCCGAGCGACCGCGCTGTGCCTGGCGAATACGACGCCATCGGCACGCTCGAGCACGAGATCACCGAAGCCCTGGGGCGGATCGACTACCTGGGAAGCCCGCAAGGCCAGTACGCGCCGATGGACCTCTTCCGCTACTCCGCGCCGGGACAGGCGGTGCTGACCAACTCGCCCGGGTATTTCTCGATCAACGGCGGCCAGACCAGCGTGGCCGCGTACAACAATCCCAGCAATGGCGGCGACGCCGGCGACTGGGCCAATTCCGTCATCGACGATTCGTTCGACGCCTTCTCCAACTCCGGCGTCGAGAACGGCATCTCCCGCGCCGACAAGATCGAGATGAACGCGCTTGGCTTTCAGATCAACTGGCAGACCGCGCCGAACGACTTCACCGGCGGCGGCGACAGCGCCGTGCTGTTCTCGGGCTCCGGCGGCGCGCTGGCGACCTGGGAGATGAACGGCGTCGCGATCGACGGCGGGGGCGACATCGGCGCACCCGGCGGGACCTGGTCGGCGGTGCAGACCGGCGACTTCAACACGGACGGGATGTCCGACATCCTTTTCCACGACGCCTCCGGCAACCTGGCCATCTGGGAAATGAACGGCGCCGCCATCGTCGGCGGGGGCGCCCTCGGCAACCCCGGCGGAACCTGGTCGCCGGTCGGAACCGGCGATTTCAACGGCGACGGGGCCAGCGACATCCTGTTCCAGGACGCCGCGCACAACCTCTCGATCTGGGAGATGAACGGAACCGCCATCATCGGCGGCGGCAATATCGGCACTCCCGGCGGGAGCTGGACCGAGGCGGCGGTCGGCGACTTCACCGGCGAAGGCAACAGCGACATCCTGTTTCAGGACGCGTCAGGCAACCTCGCCATCTGGGAGATGAACGGGACCGCCATCGTCGGCGGGGGCGACATCGGCAATCCGGGCGCCGGCTGGTCGGTCAAGGGCGTCGGCGATTTCAACGCCGACGGGACGAGCGACATCCTGTTCGAGAACACCCCCGGCGAGTACGCCATCTGGGAGATGCACGGGACGTCGATCATCGGCGGCGGCGATATCGGCAATCCCGGCGGCACGTGGCAGTTCGCCGCCGTCGGCGACTACAACGGCGACGGCCACGCCGACATCCTGTTCGAGGACGCGGCCGGCAACCTCGCCATCTGGGAAATGAACGGCGCCTCCATCATCGGCGGCGGCGACATCGGCAACCCGGGCTCGACCTGGCACGTCCTCGGGTGAGGATTGGAGCGGGCGGCGAGAATCGAACTCGCGACATTCAGCTTGGGAAGCTGACG
>DATAVF010000309.1:0-3576 GCA_036267835.1 Caulobacteraceae bacterium
GCAGCCTCCACTGGCCCGCGCAGGATCAGGGGGGCGGTGGCGCCGACCGAGATCGCCTTCACCTTGCCGGGCCCCATCGCCTGTAGGGCGCGGTTCAGCCAGCCGCTGTCGACGCCGTAGGCGGCGGTGGCGCCGTTCTCCAGCACGTCCTGGGCCTCGAAGTGCGAACGCTCGCGATCGGGCGTCGCCACGGCCGGCACGATGCGCGCCTCGCCCTTCAGCGCCAGCCGGTGGGTGGCGACCAGCGAGGGGTGCAGGCCGAAGGTGTCGTCGAGCTTCAGCGCCCCGCCGGGCTGGCCGAAGCCGGGGAGGGCGATGGCGCCGCGCAGGTTCGCGTAGTTCGCATCGCCCACCGGCGGCGAGACGGAGAGCCCGTCCATGCCGCCCCGGCAGACGAATACCACCAGCTTGCGGGTCTCGGCGTCGCCGTCCGCCGCGGCGAAGGCCTTGCGGCCCAGGAACTCGACGGAAAGGCCGATGCCCATTGCGGCGGCCAGCGCCTGCCGGCGAGAGGGGCGGGTGAGCGTATCGGTCATCGGCGTTGGAACTCCGGAGACATCAGCAATATGGCCAGGCCCTCGTCGCGGGTCTCGGCTCGCGCGATGGTCTTGGCGACGAGGGGCGTCAGCCGCGCGCCGAGGGCGTCAGTGGCGAGCTGGTTGGGGTCGCGCCCGTTGAGGTCCTTGGCCGCGAGGTTCTGCGCCCAGGCCATGCGCTTGATCACCGCGTCGGGCGCGCACCAGGTGGCGGCGTCCTCCGGCCAGCCCTTGGGCGACGGGGCGCTGTAGGGCTTCTGCCCCATCGCGGTCAGCACCGCGATGTCCTGCAGCGAAGTGGGGCTGACACCCGCCGCCCGCCACGACGAGACCAGGAACTCGTACGGCGTCTTGAACTTCAGGGCGTCGGCCGACCACGCCTCAGGCGCCAGCAGCAGGGTGTTGGCCACCTCCGCCAGGTCGCCGCCAGTGCCCTGGAAGGTCTGTTTCAGCTTGGCCACCAGGCTGGGCGGCGGATCGTCGGCGACGAAGTGCGCGGCGAGCTTGGTGGCGATGTGCTGGGCGGTGAAGGGGCTGGCGGCCAGGTCCTTCATCACCGCCAGCGCCTGTTGCACGCCATCCTGCGGATAGCGCTTGCCCATGATGGTGCGCACGCCGCCCTCATGCGCCGCCGCGCGGAAGAGGAAGCGGCCGGCCACGTCGTCGCCCTCGCGCAGGCCGCCGATGCTCCAGCCGGTCATGGCGCGGGCAAATTCGGTGACGTCTGCTTGCGTGTAGCCCGCCGCCAGCCCCACTGTGTGCAGCTCCATGATCTCGCGGGCGAGGTTCTCGTTCAGCCCCGCATGCCCGCCGTTCGGGCGGCGCGACATGAACATCGCGGCCATGGTGTCCGGCCCCACCGACTGGGCCTGGTCGAGGTAGAGCAGCATGCCAGGGTGGCTCGACGAGGCCACCAGCATGTCCTCGAAGCGGCCGAACACGTGCGGCCGGATCGCCTCGGCCTCGAACGGACCCACCAGGGTGGCGGTCTGCAGCTTGGTCGCCGAGACGGTGAAATGGTTGAACCAGAAGAGGGCCCAGCGCTCGCGGAAGGCCGCGTCGGTGGTGGCGGCCAGTTGCACGCGGGCGACGAAGTCCGCGCCGGCGTCCTGGCGGATCAGCTTGCCGGCGAACTTCACCGGATCGAAGGTCTGGCCGGCGGCGCGCGCATCGCGCCGCTGGCGCTGGTAGTCGCGGAACTCCAGCAGCCGCTGGGCCGAGGTCGGAGGATTGGCGAGCGGCTGGTCGGCGCCGCCCACCGGGCGGATCTGGGCCTGCAGCCAGCGCTGCGGGTCACCCTGCGCGGCTGCGGCGATCTCGCCGGGCTTGGCGCCCAGGCCGAAACGGGTGACCGCGATGGCGGCCGTCATGTCTCTATCGAGGGCCAAGGCGGGAACTCCTTGCCAGGAACGGCGGATTTTGCACCTTGCACGGCGCCCTTGGCGAGCTTCCGTCGCTCGCCGTCATCCCAGCCCCGTGAAGAGTTCTGAATTTGTCCAACCCTGGCCAGTCCCCCGATTGGATGCGGCGCTTCTACAAGGCGGTCGATGTCGCCCCCGCCGAGGGTGGCTTTGCGGTGCGCCTCGATGGTCGCACGCCCCGTTCGCCAGCGGGCGAGCGCCTGATCCTGCCCACGCAGGCGCTGGCCGACCTCGCCGCCGCCGACTGGGCCGCGCAAGGCGAGAACATCGTCCCGGACACAATGCCGGCCGTGCGCCTGGCCTGGACCGCGATTGCTCTGCAGGACCCCGAGACCCGCCAGTCGGCGATCGACCGCGTGGCCGCCTTCGCCGGCGCCGACCTCGTCTGCTACTTCGCTGACGGCCCGCCCGGCTTGGTCGAGCGCCAGGAGCGGCATTGGGGACCGGTGATTGAGTGGGCGCAGACGGCGCTCGGCGCGACCTTCCGCCGCGCCCAGGGCATCGTCCACCAGCCCCAGCCGGAGGCGACGCTGGCCCGCATCCGCGACCTCGCCGCCGCCGAGGACGCTTTCACGCTGGCCGCCCTTGCGGCCGCAACGTCCCTCTTCAGCTCGGCGATCCTGGCCTTCGCCCTGCGCCAGGGCGAACTCACCGCCGACGCGGCCTTTGCCCTCTCGCGCCTCGACGAGACCTTCCAGGAGGAAAAATGGGGTGTCGATGCCGAAGCGGCCTTCCGCGCCGACGCCATGGCGGCCGAAGCGGTGGTGCTGGAGCGCTGGTTCGCCGCCCTCTAGCTGTGCTGGCTAGCTGTCCTGGCGTCCGGCTTGTCACTGGAGTTGGCGCCCGCTAGGCCTGCCGGCGAGCAGACCTGAAGGCGGGGCGATGAAGCAGATTCTGGACGAGCTGGAGCAGCGGCGGGCCAAGGCGCGAGCCGGGGGCGGCGAGCGGCGGATCGCCTCGCAGCACGCCAAGGGCAAGCTGACCGCCCGCGAACGGCTCGACCTGCTGCTCGATGAGCACAGCTTCGAGGAGTTCGACATGTTCGTCGAGCACCGCAGCCACGACTTCGGCATGGAGAACCAGCGCATCCCCGGCGACGGCGTGGTCACCGGCTGGGGGACCATCAACGGACGGGTGGTCTACGTCTTCTCCAAGGATTTCACCGTGCACGGCGGCTCGCTCTCGCAGGCCCACGCCGAGAAGATCGTCAAGGTGCAGGAGATGGCGGCCCGCAACGGCGCGCCGATCATCGGCCTCTTCGACGGCGCCGGGGCGCGCATCCAGGAGGGCGTCGACAGCCTGGCCGGCTATGCCGATATCTTCCTGCAGAACGTGCTTTCCAGCGGCGTCATTCCGCAGATCAGCGTGATCATGGGGCCCTGCGCCGGCGGCGACGTCTATTCGCCGGCGATGACCGACTTCATCTTCATGGTGAAGGACACGGCCTACATGTACGTGACCGGCCCGGACGTGGTGAAGACGGTGATCAACGAGGAGGTCACCCACGAGGACCTCGGCGGCTACCGGGTGCACGCGCTGAAGAGCGGCGTCGCCGACGGGGCTTTCGACAACGACCTCGAGGCGCTCACGCAAGTGCGCCGGCTGATCGACTTCCTGCC
>DATAVF010000310.1:0-2074 GCA_036267835.1 Caulobacteraceae bacterium
GTCGGCGTGGACCAAGGCGGCCATGGTGGCGGTCGGCTGGGCCTAGGTGGCCGCGCCGTCCGCGATCAGGCGGTCGATCTCCGCCTCTGCGTACCCGGCCTGCGCCAGCACCTCGCGGGTATGCTGGCCCAGCTTGGGCGCGGGGCGCTTGGGGCGGTCGTCGGCGCCGGGGAAGCGGGCGGGCGAGGCGGGCTGGCGGTAGGCGATCCCGTCGGCGTCGGTGATATCGACGAAGCAGCCGGCGGCCTGGGCCAGCGGGTCGGCGACGGTGTCGCGCGGATAGTTGAGCGGGGCCCAGATCATATCGGCCGCGGTCAGGCGCGCCCCGACCTCATCGCAGGTGAGGCGGGCGAAGGCCGCGTCCAGCTCATCCACCATCTCGCCGACGTTCTTCAACCGGTCGCGATGCTTGGCGAAGCGCGGGTCGGTGGCGAGGTGCTCCAGCTCCAGCGCCTTCAGCAGATGGGTGAACTCATCTCGGCCGTCGCGTGGGAAGATGCCGACCCAGCGGTCGTCGGCGGTCTTGAAGTAGTTCTGGATCGGGTCGAACGCCTCGCGGCGGGTGCGTTGCGAGGCCAGGCGCCCCCACTTCAGCTGGATCGACATGTCCCAGCCGATCGCATAGACGCCGGCGCGGATCAGCGAGGTTTCCACCAATCGTCCGTGTCCGGTGGAATGCCGCTCGATCACCGCCGCCAGGGTGGCTGAGATGATCGAGAGTGCGCACACCGCATCGCCCATGGCCGGACGGCAGGGCGGCGGCTCGTGGCCCTTCGGCGTCATCGCCCCGCCGATGCCGCCGCGCGACCAGAGGGCGGCCGCGTCGAAGGCCGGCAGGTCCGCGCCTTCGCCCTCGAGCCCATAGCCTGTGACACTGACGTAGATCAGCCGCGGCAGGACCTCTTTCAGGCTGTCGTAGTCGAGCTTCGCCCGCTTCAGAGCGCCTGGCCGCACGTTGGTGACGAAGATGTCCGCATCCTTCAGGATACGGATCAACGCTTCGCGCCCCTCGGGCTTGCCGGTGTCGAGCACGACGCCGCGCTTGCCGTGGTTCTCCACCTCGAACACTGGGTTGCCTTCGAGGTGCGGCAGGTTGGCGAAGCTGCGGCGGATGGGATCGCCGCGCCCGCTCTCGACCTTGATCACCTCGGCGCCCCAGTCGCTCATTACCGCGGCGGCGCTGGGCGCGGCCACATAGGTGGCGAACTCGACGACCTTCAGTCCTTCCAGCACGTGGGCCTCCCTGGCTCTTCGCCCGCCATATGGCAGACGAACGGTGGCCAGGAGAAGGGTGCTACGCGGCCGCCTTTTTCCGCGAGGCCCCGGCCTCGGCGATCGCCCGCGCCACGGCGGCGACGGAGACGGGCTTGCGCATCACCGCGTCGGCGCCGGCGGCCAGGCACTCGCCGGCCTCGATCGCCTCGCCGCCGATCACCGCGATGATCGGCGCGGCGCCCACCGGGTCGGCGAGGCTGCGGATGGATCGGATGGCGTCGGGGGCGTCCATCAGCGGCATCTTGCCGTCGAGCATGATCAGGTCGAAGCCGACAGCGCGCGCCAGGTCGACGGCGCGGCGGCCGTTCTGGGCGTGCACCACCTGGTGGCCAAGCTGCTCGAGGATGGTGCGCAGCATGGCGGCGTTCAGCCCGTCGTCCTCGGCCATCAGCACCCGCAGCGGCTGGTCTGCGACTGGCGTCAGGTCGCGCGCCGGGCCGGCGAGGTCGATCAGGGCGCTCGCCTCGTAGGGCAGCTCCAGGGTGAAGCAGCTGCCGACGCCGACGGCGCTGTCGACCACCAGCTCGGCCCCCATCAGCCCCACCAGCTGGCGCGAGAGCGAGAGGCCGAGGCCGGCGCCCGGCAGACCCGCTGCGGTGCGCTCGATGCGCTTGAAGGGCTCGAACGCTTCTGCCAGCTCCTCCTTGGAGAGGCCGGGGCCGGTGTCGGCGATGGCGATGGCGATGCGGTCAGGGCCGCGTAGCTCGACGCGGGCCTCGATACGGCCTCGCACGGTGTAGCGCACCGCATTGGTGAACACGTTGGCCAGCACCTGGCGCACCCGCGCCGCGTCGGCCAT
>DATAVF010000311.1:0-20498 GCA_036267835.1 Caulobacteraceae bacterium
GAAATAGGCCTGCAGGTTCACCGGCATGCCCACGGTGTACATGTGGTGGGCCCACACCACGAAGCCGATCACCCCGATCGCCACCATGGCGTAGGCCATGGCCAGATAGCCGAACACCGGCTTGCGCGAGAAGGTGGAGACGATGTGGCTGATCATGCCGAAGCCCGGCAGGATCAGGATGTAAACCTCGGGGTGGCCGAAGAACCAGAACAGGTGCTGGAACATGACGGGGTCGCCGCCCTGCTGCCAGTCGAAGAAGTGGGTCCCGAAGTTGCGGTCGGTCAGCAGCATGGTGATGGCGCCTGCCAGCACCGGCAGTGATAGCAGCAGCAGAAAGGCCGTCACCAGCACCGACCAGACGAACAACGGCATGCGGTGCAGGGTCATGCCTGGCGCGCGCATGTTGAAGATGGTGGTGATGAAGTTGATGGCGCCCAGGATCGACGAGGCGCCGGCCAGGTGGATCGAGAAGATCACGAAGTCGAAGGCCGGCCCGGTGTGGCCGCTGGTCGAGAGCGGCGCGTAGATGGTCCAGCCGGTGCCGGCGCCGTAGCCGGGGCCGCCGTCGACGAACAGCGAGCACAGCAGCAGGGCGAAGGACGACACCAGCAGCCAGAACGACATGTTGTTCATGCGCGGGAAGGCCATGTCCGGCGCGCCGATCATCAGCGGCACGAACCAGTTGCCGAACCCGCCGATCATCGCCGGCATCACCATGAAGAAGATCATGATCAGGCCGTGCGCGGTGGCGACGACGTTGTAGGCGTGGTGGCCGGTGGCCGCGCTGGTGATGTGCAGCAGGCCCGCGATGGCGCTGCCCGGGCGGAACAGCTGGATGCCCGGGTGCATCAGCTCATAGCGGATCAGGCCCGAGAGCCCCGCGCCGATCACCCCCGCGACGATGGCGAAGATGATGTAGAGGGTGCCGATGTCCTTGTGGTTGGTGGACAGGAACCAGCGGGTGAAGAACCCCGGCATGTGAGCATGGTCGTCGCCCTCGTGGGCGCCGTATGCGCTGCCGTGAGCGGCTCGTTCGTGGGCGTCGGCGGCGTGGGCCATAGTCTCTTACTACTCTCCTCGAACGATCAGCCGTGAGCGGCGGCCGGAGCCGCGGCGTGGGCTGAGGCAGGCGTCGCGGCCGCGACCGCGGCGGCCGGCGCCGCGGGGGTCGTGGCGTTGGCTGCGGCAGGCGCGTTGGTCGCGGCAGGTTCAGGCGGTGGCGCGGTCTTGGCGACCCAGGCGTCGAAGTCCGCCTGGCTGAGCACCTTTACTTCGATCGGCATGAAGCTGTGGTCGGTGCCGCAGAGCTGCGAGCACTGGCCGTAGAAGGTGCCGGTCTGGTTGGCGATGAACCAGGTCTCGTTGACCCGCCCGGGCACCGCGTCGACCTTGATGCCGAAGGCGGGCACCGAGAACGAGTGGATCACATCCGCGCCGACCACCAGCACCTGGACCACCTTGCCCACCGGCACCACCATCGGCTGGGTCGTCGCCAGCATGTAGGGCACGTGCCGCGCCTCGGCCTGGGCCTCGGGCAGGACGGTCGACGTCTGTTCGTCGATCTTCTGGTCGGGATAGGCGTAGCCCCAGTACCACTGATAGCCGGTCGCCTTCACCGTCATGTAGGGCTTGGGCATGTCGTGGTAGGCGAAGAGCAGTTGGAACGACGGGATCGCCATCATCAACAGGATCAGCACCGGCCCCAGTGTCCAGAGCACCTCGACCGTGGTGTTGTGGGTGAAGCGCTTAGGCACCGGGTTGGCTTTGGCGTTGAAGCGGAAGACGCACCAGAGCAGCAGGCCCAGCACCAGCAGGGAAATGCCGAACAGGATCGGCAGCAGGACAAACGAGTGGAAGTCGATCGCCCGCTGGCGCAGCGCGCTGGCCGCCGGCTGAAAGTCGATGGCGCCGTCCGTCGGCTGACCCATCAGGTCGGCCGCGAAAACCTCCGTCGCGACGAACGCCGCGGTCAGGCCCGTTCCGAGGCCGGCCGCCAGCCGCGCGATGCTTACCTGTCTCGGCTTCATGTCCCTCACACCGCCGACGCCCCGTTTGCGGCCCTTCTGACGAAGAACCTGCCGCCCGGCAGCTCACCTCATAGACCAATGGTGGGCGCAATCCGCTCGCTCGCAGCGAGCCTTTTCGTCGCACCCAGCCCCAGGCTTCGAGGGGGTCCATACGCGGATCACCGCCCCTTGCCAAGGCGCCTGCGCCCACCCAGGCGCCGCTCAGGATTAGTGGTTTCGCCGGAGCCCCGCAGACCTTATCTGTGAGGGCCAGCCGCCCCTCATCCGAGCTCAACCATATGAATGCCCACGTTTCCGGCCTTTCCCTGCTGCAGTCCTCCGGCGTCGACCCCGAACGGGCCGGCGCTGTCCTGGGTGACGCCATCAAGGGCGCCGACGATGGCGAGCTCTTCGTCGAGCGCACCGAATCGGAAGCCTTCGTCTTCGACGACGGGCGGCTGAAGTCGGCGTCGTATGATTCGAGCGAGGGTTTCGGCCTGCGCGTGGTGGCGGGCGAGACCGCCGGCTACGCCCACGCCAGCGAGATCTCCGAGGCTGCGATCGCCCGGGCCGGCAAGGCCGCGGCCCTGGCCAAGCGTGGCTACAGCGGCGTCTCGGCCGAGGGACCCCGCGCCACCAACGCCAAGCTTTACGGCGAGGACGACCCGCTGGCCGCGCCCGGCTTCTCCGACAAGGTCGCCCTGCTGGAAGAGATCAACGCCTTCGCCCGTGGCCGTGATCCGCGCGTCGCCCAGGTGATGGCGTCGCTGGCCGGCGAGCGGCGCATCGTCGAGATCGTGCGCGCCGACGGCCGCCTGATCCGTGACGTGCGCCCGCTGGTGCGAATCAACGTGCAGGTCACGGTCGAAAAGGACGGCCGGCGTGAGAGCGGCTCGTCCGGCGCCGGCGGCCGCGCCAGCTACGAGGCCTGGATCAGCCCCGACAAGTGGCGCGAGCAGGTCGACGAGGCGCTGCGCCAGGCGCTGGTCAACCTCGACGCGGTCGCCTGCCCGGCCGGCGAGATGGACGTGGTGCTGGGGGCCGGTTGGAACGGCGTGCTGCTGCACGAGGCCGTGGGCCACGGGCTGGAGGGCGACTTCAACCGCAAGGGCACCAGCACCTTCTCCGGCCGCATCGGCGAGCGGGTGGCAGCCCCCGGCGTCACCGTGTTCGACGACGGCTCGATCCCCGCCCGCCGCGGCTCGCTGACCGTCGATGACGAAGGCACGCCCACCGAGCGCACCATCCTGATCGAGGACGGCGTCCTCGTCGGCTACATGCACGACCGCCAGAGCGCCCGGCTGATGGGGCTGGCGCCCACCGGCAATGCGCGGCGCCAGTCGTTCGCCCACATGCCGATGCCGCGCATGACCAACACCGGCATGCTCGGCGGGTCGGACAAGCTGGAGGACATGATCACGTCGACCAAGCGGGGCCTCTACTGCGCAACGCTGGGCGGCGGCCAGGTGGACATCACCAACGGCAAGTTCGTCTTCCAGTGCACCGAGGCCTACCTGATCGAGGACGGCAAGGTCACCACGCCGGTGAAGGGCGCCACGCTGATCGGCGACGGCCCCTCATGCCTGACCAAGGTCAGCATGATCGGCGACGACTTCTCGTTCGACCCCGGCATCGGCGTCTGCGGCAAGAACGGCCAGGGCGTGCCGGTGGGCGTCGGCCAGCCGTCGCTGAAGATCACCGGGCTGACGGTCGGCGGCACCAAGGTCTGAGCGGCAGGAGTGGGGCCGCGACTGCAATAAGGTGTTTCATCCCGGAAGGCCGCGAAGCGGACTGTCCGGGACCTCGTCCGGGCGCCGGCGCTAGGAGATCCCGGAGAATCGCTACGCGATTTCCGGGATGACGAGTTTGGTTGGTTGGTGAGTTTTCAAGCTGGTTTCGAGCGCTCAGATCCACTTCCGCGCCCGACCCACTGCTCGAGGTCTTCCAGCGCGTCGAGGCAGGCCGCCAGGTGCCAGTCGAGCAGGGAGGCGGCGACGGCGGGACCGGTCAGCGCGCCGATCAGCGTCTCGCCCTTGTCCTGGTCGCGGAAGCGCCCGAGGAACCCCACCGGCTGGTGGTGGATGGTGATCAGCCACTGCTCCGAGACCACGAAGATCAGCGGGACGAAGTTGCGCGACGTCAGCGGGATGGTCCCGCCCGTTTCGCGGACGATGGCAGGCACATCGAGCAGGAAGTAGTCGCCGTAGTTGTCGAGGGTGTGGCGCGTTGCGGGCGCGGCGAGCACCGCCGCGCAGTCCGTGCACAGGGCGAACAGCCCCTGCAACGTCTCCAGCTCGGCCGCGGTCGGGGCGGTGACGTCGAGCCAGAGCGTGTGGTGCTCGGCCAGCTCGCCCACGACGCCGGCTTCCAGCGCGATCTCGCGGTCGCGCCCCTCGGCGTCATAGAGGAAGGCCTGGATCATGACTCAGCGCGTCCGGAAGCGGGCGATGGCCTTGACCTTGGGGTCGCGGGCGAAATCGGCCGGCGCGATGAAGCCATTGCCGTCCCACTGAATCTCGACGCCGATCCGCTCGAAACACTTGGCCACGTACTCCGAGCAGATGAACTCGTTCTTCGGCCCCATCGATTTGGGCAGATGCCGGTCGAACTTCCCGACGATGATGCGCATCGCGATCTTGGCGATCTCGACGCCGGAGAACGGCTCGCCGAAGCGATCCACCGCGAAGTCGGCGAGCTTTTTCTCCGCGGCAGAGCCCCGCTTGCCCTGCGCCGAGGCGTAGTCCTCGTGCCGCGCCAGGATGATCTTGCCCGGATTCTGGCCGGTGCTGCTCTGGCGGATGAAGGTGGCCAGCGGCACCGAGCGCACGCCGATCTGCTGCACCGCCTCGAACACCATGATCCGCCCCAGCCCCGGCCAGCGATAGGCCAGGGCGACGTGGGTCCAGGGGCTGGAGGTGCTCCAGGCGATCAGGCGCGAGAACGGGTCGTTCCCGGCGCAGAGCAGCAGATCGCCGTCCCGCACCTTGCGGGAGATGTTGGCGAAGCTGTCCGGCGGGAACGCCCTCAGGACGTCGTCTGGAACCATCCCCCGAGGCGATCCGTCAGGCGGCGGATCGGCGCTGCAGGCGCTCGGCGTCCGCCACCAGCGAAGCCATCGCCCCGCTGGGCTGCTCGCCGTCGTCGGCAATGTAGCCGCGCTCCAGGATGTCGAGCATGGCCTTGCGGGCCCGGCTGACCCGGCTCTTGATGGTGCCGACCGGGCAGTCGCAGATCTCGGAGGCTTCCTCGTAAGGCAGCCCGGCGACGCCGATCAGGATCAGCGCCTCGCGCTGGTCGTCGGGCAGCAGGGCCAGCGCCCGGCGCACCTCGTTGAGCTCCATCGCGCCGCTGGGGTCGGAGACGGCGACCAGGGTGCGCTCGGCCACTTCCATGTCGAGCGGCACCGAGCGCCACGAGCGGCGCTTCTCGGAATAGAACTGGTTGCGCACGATCATGAAGGCCCAGCGCTTGATGCTGGTGCCCAGCTCATAGCTGGTGCGGCTGCGCCAAGCCTTGGCCAGGGCTTCCTGGGCCAGGTCATCGGCCTCGGCCGCATTGCCGGTGAGCGAGCGGGCGAAGGCGCGCATGTGCGGGATCACCGGCAGCAGTTCGGCCCGGAAGGTCTCGTCGGCGTCCGGCTGGTCTTGCATGTCGTGTCCTTGATCGAGAAGAAACGCGGGGACCTGAGAAGAGGCCCGGAACAATGCAACGCGGTGGAAGCCAATAAGCTCCGCAGGGCCCTGCCGAACGCGCTGCCGGATTCCCCCATTCGGGGTTGAGGCGCATTCCTGCCACGTCTGCGCCAGTCTCCTTGGTAACCAAGATGACCCCGATTTAACTGGCGTAACAGCGTTGGCGCGGCCAGCTAACAGCTCAATTCTTGCGAGCCTGTCGTTGCATTTCAAACTCGCCATCGCCGCGGCGGCCACGGTCCTGTCGGCGGCGTCCGCCGTCTGCGCGGCGCCGCCCAAGGACACGCCGGCGGCCGCCGCCACGGCGTCGGTGAAAGCCGGCGATAGCGGCGTGACCAGCTATCCGCCGTCGTTCTTCGCGCCGATGCGCCCGAATACCGCGCTCGACATGGTCGGCGACCTGCCCGGCTTCTCGCTCGACACCGGCGGCGGCGTGCGCGGCTTCGGCGAGGCGGCCGGCAATGTGCTGATCAACGGCGAGCGGCCCGCGACCAAGAACGACAGCCTGGACGAGATCATCAAGCGCATCCCCGCCGGCTCGGTGGAGCGCATCGACCTGATCCGCGGCGGCGCCCCCGGCATCGACATGCAGGGCAAGACGGTGATCGCCAACATCATCGAGAAGCAGGACAACGGCCTGCACCTGACCACGGCCCTGCAGGAGACTTACCTCTACGACGGCAAGTCAAACTACGGCCTCCGGCTCGAGGCCACGAAGCGGATAGGCGAGACCAGCTTCGAAGGCTCGCTGCTGCTGGGCACGGGCGCCGACGACGGCACGGGCGATGGGCCGCACATCGTCACCAACCCGGCGGGCGTCGTCACCGAGCAGGACCTGGAGCACTATTTCGGCGAAGCCGGCGAGGACAAGGCCACCGCCGCGGTGGAGACGCCGTTCCTGGGCGGGCGGGTGCGGCTCGAGGCCTCCTACATCCGCAATCCCTACTTCTCGACCAATTTCGACTATTCGCCCCTGCCCGAGGATCGCGAGTTCGAGGAGTACAAGCAGGACCAGGACACCGGCGAGGTCGGCCTGCGCTACGACCGCCGCTTCGGCGGGGTGCAGCTGGAGGTGTACGCCCTGCAGCAGCTGGGCTGGTACGCCTCGTCCGACGACCTCGATGACGCCGGCGATGTCTCCACCTTCGACCTGACCAAGCACACCGGCGAGAGCATCGTGCGCGGCACGGTCACCTTCTCCCCGGTCAGCACGCTGCAGATCCAGAGCGGGATCGAGACCGACTACAACTGGCTCGACTCGACCACGACCGAGACTGACACGGGCCTGACGGTGCAGGTGCCGGCGGCCGACGTGGACGTGCGCGAGCTGCGCGGCGAGGCCTTCGTCGACGCCACCTGGCGCGCCCGCCCGACGCTCACCCTGGAGCTGGGCGGCAAGATCGAGGCCTCGCAGCTGGTCTCCAGCGGCGACGTGGTCTCGAACCAGGTCTTCGTCTTTCCCAAGCCTCGCATCGTCGCCACCTGGTCTCCGGACAAGACCAATCAGCTGCAGGTGCGCCTGGAGCGCGAGGTCAGCCAGCTCGACTTCAACAACTTCGTCGCCACCGGCAGCCTTGAAAACGGCGAGCACGCCGGCAATCCGGCGCTGACCCCGCAGCAGGACTGGGTGATCGAGGCGACGTACGACTACCGCTTCTGGGGGGGCGGCGACGCCAGCATCGCGGCGCGGCGCTACTGGCTCAGCGACGTCATCGACGAGGCAGGCGCCTGCGGGGCGCAATACGTGCTGCCCGGCGGCATGTGCGATCCCAACTTCGAGTTCCCGGAACCGGACAACATCGGCTCTGGCTCGCGCGAGGAGCTGAGCGCCGCCCTCACCCTGCCCACCGACCGCCTCGGCCTGAAGAACGGCCAGCTGATCGTGCGCGCCACCTGGCGGGTCTCACGCGTGATCGACCCGGCCACCCACCTGCCGCGCGAGATCTCGGGCCTGCACCCGGTGGATTCCGAAATGCACTACACACAAGGCCTGCCGTCGCTGAAGTCGACCTGGGGCTTCGACCTGAACCCGGCGTGGCGGCAGACCGAGTACTATTTCAGCGAGATCGATACCCAGCGCCTGGGCCTCTGGGCCGACGCCTTCTTCGAGTACAAGCCGCGCCCCGACCTCAGCATCAGATTCGAGGGCGACAACCTGGCCAGCCACGGCCTGGAATATATCCGAGCCTTCTACTTCCCCTTCCGCGATACGGCCGGCGGCGGGACCCTCACCTCCATCGACGGCCGCCACCCCCGCTTCGGCCCCGAGCTCAGCGTGCGGATCCGCAAGACCTTCGGCTGAGGCCGTTCAGGGGACAGGCGGGGAAGTGGCTTCCTGCTGCGGATGGTTGGCGGGGTCGTTGACGCCGTGCGACCAGCTCTTCAGCCAGATGCTGCTGATCAGGAAGATCACGCCGGCCGCCACGCCAAGCCCGCCGATGATCAGGAAGGTGTGGGCGTAGGTCGCCAGCGCCTTTCCTGGGTCGAGCACCTGGCCGGCGACGGTGGGGGCCGCAGTGGTCTTGGCGATCAGGCCGGCGATCCACTCCGAACCCGAGGCGCCCAGGAACCAGATCGCCATCATGGTGGAGATCATCCGCGCCGGCGCCAGCTTGGTCATCTCCGAGAGGCCGACCGGGCTGACGAAGAGCTCGCCCGTGGTTTGCAGCAGGTAGGAGAAGCCGAGGAAGAACAGCGGCGTCCTGAACGACGCGTCGGCGTAGAGCGCGCTCCACACCAGCACCAGGAAGCCGGCCCCGATCTGGATCAGGCCCAGACCGAACTTGATCAGCGGGTTGGGGTCGCGGCCGATCTGGCCAAGCTTGGCCCACAGGTACGACAGGATGGGCGCGAAGATCAGAATGTAGCCGGCGTTGAAGGCCTGGGTCTGGGCGGCGGTGACGGTCCAGAAGCCGGCGTTGGGCAGGGCGGTGTTGCGCTCTGCGAACTCGTTCAGCGACGAGCCTGCCTGTTCGGCCAGGGCGAAGAACAGCATCGAGCCGATGACCAGGATGATGGCCAGCATCAGCCGCTCGCGCACGATCTTGCCGCCGCGCACCATCTCGATGCCGAGGTAGCCCAGCGCCACGACCCAGCCGCCCAGCAGCAGCAGCCCCATGGCCTCGTAGAGCGGCACCATCACCCAGACCACCGCCACGCCGGCGATGGCGGCAAGGTAGATGATCCACTCGCGCGAGATCGGCCCCAGCACCGGCTTGGCCAGTTCCGCCGGCTTCGGCGGCTCGCCGCGGCCTTCCAGCCGCGGCTTGTTGAAGATGAAGACCAGGTAGCCGGCCAGCATGCCGATGCCCGCCAGGCCAAAGCCCGCGCCCCAGCTGACGGACTGCCCGACCGCGCCGCAGATGATCGCGGCCCAGAAGGCTCCCAGGTTGATGCCGTAGTAGTAGAGGGTGAAGCCGGGATCACGGCGCGGGTCGCCCTGCGGGTAGAGCTGGCCGACGATCGACGAGATGTTGGCCTTCAGGAAGCCGACGCCCATGATGATCAGCGAGAGCGCCAGGTAGAGCACATCGACGAACAGCTGCGAGCGCGCCGGGGTGTCCACGTAGGAGCCCTTGGGCAGCAGCTGGGGCAGGGGCGCGCCGGCCGGCAGTCCGGCGATGGCAAGGCCGCCGTCGGCGCCGCCGCTGACCGCGTAGCAGCCCTGGGCGACCTGCAGGCAGACGCTGCGGCCGTCCATGCGGCCCTCGATCCGGTAGGAATAGGCGTGACCCTGGTAGGTCAGGGTCTCGGTCGCCGCCGGACCTTCGAGCGCCATGGTGAAGTGGCCCGCCACCAGCAACAGCGCCCCGAAGGCGATCGCCTTGCGGCTGCCCAGCCATCGGTCGGCCACATAGCCGCCGACCAGCGGCAGCAGGTAGACCAGGGTGGTGTAGGCGGCGTACTGGCCCTGCGCGAAGCTGTCGTCGAAGAGAAAGTGCTCGGTCAGATAGAAGATCAAGAGGCCGCGCATGCCGTAGTAGGAGAAGCGCTCCCACATCTCGGCGAAGAACAGCACCGAGAGCCCGCGGGGGTGCTGGCGCAGCTGCAGGAATACCGGAATCCCGGTGACGACCGTGATCAGCACGCCGGCCACGGTGACCAGATTGAACATGCGCTACGCCCCACTCCGAAGCGCGGGAGACAAACACGCGTCTCGGCGTTCCACAAGCTGGCCCTTGCGCCGGCCAGGGGCGGACCCCCAAGTCAGTCGGGCCACTTCAGCCGCGAGGAGCCCTGCCGTGCCCGAAATGAAGATTCCCGGTCCCGACCACCCGATCACCGTGACCGCCAACCCCAAGCGCCTGCAGGTCAGCTACAACGGCCACGTCATCGCCGACACCCGCACGGCGCTCACCCTGCAGGAATCGACCTACCCGGCCGTACAGTATTTCGACCGGGCCGACGTCGAGATGTCGGTGCTGCGGCGCACCGAGAAGACGAGCTACTGCCCCTACAAGGGCGAGGCGCACTACTTCACCCTCGATATGGACGGCGTCTTTGCCGACGACGCGGTCTGGACCTATGAGACGCCCTACCCGGCGATGGAGATCATCAAGGAGCGCGTGGCCTTCTATCCGAACAAGGTCGAGATCTACGAAGTCGAGGGCGATGTGCCGGCCGACCCCGCCGCCATCCGCGACACCATCCTCCACACCGACGACGGCGCGGGAAGCAGCCAGAAAGAGCATTGGTAAACCTCCCCTCCCCCTTGAGGGGAGGGGTCGGGGGTGGGGGGAACTCTCCGACTTAGCGCGCTCTCAGGGACGGCATCGGCGAGCGAGCGTTTGCCTGATACAGACCCCACCCCCAGCCCCTCCCCTCAAGGGGGAGGGGAGCTAATAGGCCGCCGCGTCGTAGATCGAGGCGAGGTTTTCGTTCCAGGCGCCGTGGTAGAGTTCCAGCCAGCGCTCGGCGGGGGTGACGCCGGTTTCGGCGATCTCGTCGAGAGACGCCAGGAAGCCGGTCTCGTCCGTCATGCTGGCGCCGATGCGGCCGCGGTTCTTCAGGCCGCGGCGGGCAATGGCGAGCACGTCGAGCGACAGCGCCTGCAGCGTGCGGCCGTCGACCATCGCGTGCAGGCCCTGCTTGGCGGAATCGGCGCGCAGGCGCTCGTGATCCTCGATCTGCCAGTGCTTGCAGAGGTCCCAGGCCGCCTCGGTGCAGGCATCGTCGTAGAGCAGGCCCATCCAGAAGGCGGCCAGCGCGCAGAGGCGCTCGGGCGGCCCGGTGTCGGAGCCGCGCATCTCGAGGTAGTTCTGCAGCCGCACCTCGGGGAAGAGGGTGTTGAGGTGCAGGCGCCAGTCCTGCAGGGTCGGGCGCTCGCCCGGCAGGGCCGGCAGCTGGCCGGCCATGAAGTCGCGGAACGACTGGCCCTGGGCGTCGACGTAAATGCCGCCGCGCTTGACGAAGTACATCGGCGCATCCAGCGCCCATTTGGCGTAGTCGCCGAAGCCGAAGCCTTCCTGGAAGACGAAATCCAGCATGCCGGTGCGGGCCGGATCGGTGTCGGTCCAGACCCGAGCGCGGCTGGACAGGTAGCCGGTGGGCTTGCCTTCGACGAAGGGCGAGTTGGCGAAGAGGGCGGTGGCCAGCGGCTGCAGCGCCAGCGACAGGCGCATCTTGGCGGCCATGTCGGCCTCGGAGGCGAAGTCGAGGTTGGCCTGCACCGTGCAGGTGCGGAACATCATGTCGAGGCCGAGCCGGCCGACCTTGGGCATGTAGTCGGCCATGATCTTGTAGCGGCCCTTCGGCATCACCGCGACGTCGGCGCGGGTCCACTCCGGCGTGAAGCCGAGGCCGAGGAAGCCCAGGCCCAGTTCGCGGGCCACGGCGCGGGACTCGGTCAGGTGCGAGCCGATCTCGATGCAGATGTCGTGCACGCTTTCCAGCGGCGCGCCCGAAAGCTCGAACTGGCCGCCGGGCTCCAGGCTGACCGAGGCGCCGCCGCGTTGCAGCCCGATCAGCGTCTCGCCACCGTCGGCGCGGTGCTCGAGGATGTCGCTCCAGCCGTAGCGCTTCAGGCCGGCGAGCAGGGCGTGGATGCCGGCTTCGCCCTCGTAGGGCACGGCCGTGTGGCCGGGGATGCGGAACACGAACTTCTCGTGCTCGGAGCCGACGCGAAAGTCGGCTTTAGCTTTGAAGCCGCGATCGAAGTCCGCGACCAGGTCGTCGAACGTCAGCGGGCGGTCGCTACAGAGCGTGTCCGTCATTCAAATCTCCCACCCGCGGGTCGGCCCCCAGGGACAGCCCGAACTGGGCACAAACAAAATGCCCTACCCCTCTGCGGGGGTGTTGATAAATTATCTGGGCGCGCGTCGACAGAAGCTCAAGCCCCCCTCAGATCGCCGAGCGCCGCCTGCCAGAGCGTCAGCGCCGCGATCGCCGCGGTATCGGCCCGCATGATGCGGGGGCCAAGCGACGCCGGCACGGCCCCGGGCAGGGCGCGGATCAGCGCCCGCTCGGCCGGCGAGAAGCCGCCTTCCGGGCCGATCAGCACGCCCCACGGCCCGCCGGCGCGTCCGGCAAGCGCCTCCAGCACAGGCGCGGCGTCGCCGGCCTCGTCGCAGAACATCAGCGGGCGCTGGGGCGGCCAGGCGGCCAGCAGCCGCGCCAGCTTCTCCGGCGCCTCGATGCGCGGCACATCCAGCCGGCCGGTCTGCTCGGCCGCCTCGGCGGCGGTGAGCTGCAGGCGATCGACATTGGTACGCTCGGCGTTGGTCCGCTCGGTGATCGCCAGCCGCACTCGCCGCGCGCCGAGCTCGGCCGCCTTCTCGACGATGGTCTCCAGCCGCGCCCGCTTCACCAGCGCGACCACGAGGTCGAGGTCAGGCCCTGCGACCTGGTCGCGCAACCGGGCCTCGACGGCGAGGTCGCAACCGCGCTTGGAGACATTGGCCACCCGGGCCCGCCACTCGCCGTCGCGGCCGTTGAACAGCGCCACCTCGGCGCCGGACGCCAGCCGCATCACGTTGAGCAGGTAGTGCGCGTGACCTGGCGAGGCGGTCAGCACGGCGCCATCGCCGAGATCGCCGGTGACGAAGAGCCGGATCAACTCGCCTCCATGCGTTCGACGGCCTTCTCTCGATCATTCTCAGAGTGAGGCGGAACTTCGCTCCGGCCGAGGCCGCTACTATGCTCATGGGCATGAGCAAGGCCAAGACCGACACCAAGCACTACAAACACCAGCTGCGCGAGCTGCAGATCGCGCTGGTGCGCTATCAGGAATGGACCGCCCAGCAGGGCGTCAAGGCCGCGATCGTGTTCGAGGGCCGCGACAGCGCCGGCAAGGACGGGACCATCGCGCGCATCACCGAGCACCTGACGGCGCGGCGCACCCGCGCCATCGCCCTGCCCGCGCCCACCGAACGCGACCGCACCGAATGGTACTTCCAGCGCTACGTGCACTACCTGCCGGCGGCCGGCGAACTCGTGATCTTCAACCGCTCCTGGTACAATCGCGCCGGCGTCGAACCGGTGATGGGTTTCTGCACCTCCAAGGAGCACGAGCAGTTTCTGCGCGATGCGCCGCGCTTCGAGCAGATGCTCGAGGAGGCGGAGATCCGGGTGCTGAAAATCTGGCTCGACATCTCCAAGAAGGAGCAGGCGGCGCGGCTGGACGCGCGGCGCGAGGATCCGCTGAAGGCGCTGAAGGTCAGCGACCTCGACGGCGAGGCGCAGAAGCGCTGGAAGGCCTACTCCAACGCCCGCAACGAGATGCTGGCCCGCACCTCGACCGAGAGCGCGCCCTGGTATTGCGTCCACACCGACCACAAGAAGGTCGCCCGCCTGAACGTGATCCGCCACATCCTGCACCAGTTGGCGCCCGACCACATCCGCGGCGACGTCGCCCAGCCGGACCCGCACGTGCTCTTCCGCTTCGAGGACGCCGCGATCACCGATGGGCGGCTGGAGAAGTAGGCGCCGCCGGGCCAGGCGCGGCCGCGAGCAGCCGTTGCAGCGGCGCGGCGATATCCCGGCTGACCACGCCGCGCGCGCCGGGCAGGGTGAAGTGCTGTCCGTCCCAGATGAGCGGAGCGTCCGGGCCGGCGGTCAATTCACACCGCCCGCCGGGACACAGGTCATCGAGCAGCGAGACGTAGGTCACGCCCGGCTGGCTGGCGAACTGGCCCTGCAAGCGGGCGGCGACGCGGAACCGTTGCCGCGAGGTCACCACCGCGATGATCCCGGCCAGCCGCGGCGCGTCGGCGTAAAACCGGCCCAGGAAGGCCGGAACCACGCCGCCGAACTCCGGCGACGGACCCACCAGCATCACGGCGAGGCCGCGCCCGGTGAGGGCCCGGATGGTGGCGCCGAGCCGCTTGTCGCGTTCCCAGCGGGCTGACAGGACCACGACGTCGGGCCGGTCCTGGCTGATGGCGGCCATGATCCGCGCGTTGAACCCGGCGCAATCAGGGCTTCCGCCGATGTCGACGACCGGCGGGCAACCCGCTTTCGTGGCCTGCATGAAGTTGGCGCCGTCGGCTTGCGCCAGTTCGGCCAGCGGCTCGGCGAGGTCGCCGGCGTGGCTGTCGCCCCAAAGCAGCACGTTCTTGCGGGCCGCGTCCGGGGCGAGGCACCGGGCGGCGTCATAGTCGCCGGAACCCGTGTGACTGGCAAAGCAGTGACCGCGGTAGAGGAGCTGGAATTCCGGCCAGTTGGTGTAGTTCTCATAGCTCGACAGCGCGACCGCGCGGGCCGGCGCCCGCGCCGGCAGGCCCGCGGCGCCAACGGCGATCGCGGCGATCGCGACAGCCACCGCGCCGGGGAGGGCGAAGCCGGCGATCCACCTGAGCGGTCCCGCCCCGGGGGCGCGGAGCGGCCGCTCGACGAAACGCCACGAGAGGACGGCAAGCCCGAAGCTCGCGGCGACCAGCAGGGCGGTGAGCGCCGGCGCCAACCCCTCCGGCGCCAGCAGGTTGGCGTAAGCCAGCAGCGGCCAGTGCCAGAGGTAGAGGGAGTAGGAAATCAGGCCGACGAAGACGACCGGCGGCCATGCCAGCAACATCCTCGGCAGGTTGGGCTCGCGTCCGGCCAGGATCAGCAGCGCCGCGCCGCCGCAGGCGAGGAGCTGCTCCGGGAGCGCGGCTGCGCCCAGGTCGGACGGCGACCAGAGCGCCGCCGCGATCAGGACCACGCCCAGCCACGCCGCGACTTCCCGCGCCGCCCACCCGGGCCGCCAGCGCCAGCCCTCGGTGGCCGCCAGGCACCCGAGCAGGATCTCCCAGATTCTGAACGGCGCCAGATAGAAGACCGCGCCCGCTTCGCCGGCGGCGAAACGCCACTGCAGCGCCAGCGAAATGACGGCGATCGCCGCGACGCAGGGCGTGAACAGCCGGCGGGCCCTCAGGCCCAGGGCGAAGAGCGCCGGATAGACCAGATAGAACTGCTCTTCGAGCGACAGCGACCAGGTGTGCATCAGCGGCGAGATCTGGGCGCGCGCGCCGAAATAGCCGGCGCCCTCGCGCCAGAGCGTCACATTGGCCAGCAGGGCGACGCCGCTCAGCGCCGTGTCCGCCGTGGACTCAAGCTCGCTGGGCAGTTCGAGGATCAGGCCCACGACCAGCACCGCGGCCAGCATGACCAGGAAGGCCGGCGCGATGCGGCGCACCCGTCTCAGGTAGAAGTCGCGGATCGAGAAGTGTCCGGCGTCGGCGTCGCGCCGCAGCACGCCAGTGATGACGAAGCCCGAGATGACGAAGAAGATGTCGACGCCGAGGGAGCCCCGGCCGAATCCGGCGACCTTGGCGTGGTCCAGGACGACGAGCACCACGGCCAGCGCCCTGAGCCCGTCGATATCGGCGCGATAGGCGCCGGGAGGCTGGATCGAGGAGGCGACTGCCCGGGTCATCCGCGCAGCCAAGCTGAGACCGCCCGGCGACGCAAGGCCGGCCGCGGCCAATCCGGGCTTGCCGCCGGCCGCGCCCGGCGCGATGGGAACGGCGCGCATTCACGCCGGACTTGAAACGGCGACCATCAATTTCGGAGAGCCACCATGGACTACGTCCGCCTCGGCAATACCGGCCTCAAGGTCTCGCGCCTCTGCCTCGGCTGCATGACCTACGGCTCCTCGAAGTGGCGCTCGTGGGTGCTCGACGAGGACGAGGCCATGCCCTTCTTCAAGAAGGCGATCGAGGCCGGGATCAACTTCTTCGATACCGCCGACGTCTATTCGCAGGGCGAGAGCGAGCGGGTCACCGGGAAGGCGCTGAAGACCTACGCCAAGCGCCACGAGGTGGTGCTGGCGACCAAGGTCAACGGGGCGATGGGGGCCGATCCCAACAACCGCGGCCTGTCGCGCAAGCACATCCTGGATGGCATCGACCGCAGCCTGAGCCGGCTCGGCGTCGACTATGTCGACCTCTACCAGATCCACCGCTTCGACTATGAAACCCCGATCGAGGAGACGCTGGAGGCGCTGAACGACGTCGTGCGCGCCGGCAAGGCCCGCTACATCGGCGCGAGCTCCATGTACGCGTGGCAGTTCATGAAGATGCTGGCCACGTCGCGGGCCAACGGCTGGACGCCGTTCGTCTCGATGCAGCCGCAGTACAACCTGGTCTACCGCGAGGAAGAGCGCGAGATGCTGCCGCTCTGCCTCGACCAGGGCGTCGGCGTGATCCCCTGGTCGCCGCTGGCCCGCGGCTTCCTGGCCGGCGGCCGCTCCGCGCCCGGCGAAGGCAACACCGAACGCGCCCGCACCGATGAGTTCTCCGCCCGGCTCTACTACAAGGAGGCGGACAACGCGGTGGTAGACGCGCTCTCAGCAGCAGCCCGCGAACGCGGTGTCTCCAACATGCAGCTGGCGCTGGCCTGGGTGCTGAAGAACCCCGCGATCACCTCGCCGATCATCGGCACGTCCAAGGCCCATCACCTCGACGACGCGCTGGCGGGGCTGCAGATCAAGCTCACCGACGCCGAGGTGAAGGCGCTGGAGGCGCCGTACGAGCCGAAACGCGTCGCCGACCACGCGTAATGGCCCTTCTCCCGGAGGAAGAAGGACGTATCGCTCCTTACCGACGCCCGCGCCAGCCGTCGCCTTGCGTCTCGCTGACGCCCACTTGCACGGCCCCGTTGTCGCCGATCGGTTGGCAGACGACGCCGGCGATGTGACGATAGCCGTTGGTTCCGACGCCGGCCTCGACCTCGCCGTGGGGGGCGTGGGCGAGCTGGCCGTTCGGCTTCACCTTCTCGGGACCGCAAGGGCCCATGCCCATGGCGGCCTCGTCGTCCACGCCCTCCGGCCCGCCCGGCGGCAAGGCGGCGGCCGGCGTGCTGGGCTGGGGCGCGGTGATCTGGGCGGCGCTGGAGGTGGCCATCGGCCCGTCGGCCCAAGCCGGCGCGCCGGCCAGGCCGATCAGCAGGGCCGTGACGGCGACAACGCGCATGGAGGCACCCTCGAACAATACGACCCACCTTGAACGCAAGACATGACCGAAATCTGTCGGCAACGTTTCCGCGCCGCTTCACTCCACCGATTCCGGGCGCAGCAGCGACAACGGTTCCCAGATATCGGCCCCTGCGAAGCTTGGCCGCATTGGCCCGCGCCCGCCCGGCCGTCAAGGCGCTGACAGGCGCGCCGAATCCGCTATGAGAGTTCGGGCCCCCGCCCCGAGAGCGAGCCAGGACCACCATGACGCAACTTCAGGCCATCATCATGGCCATCGTCCAGGGGATCACCGAGCTCTTCCCGATTTCCAGCCTGGCGCACGCGGTGCTGCTGCCGGCCCTCTTGGGCTGGACCAACGTCAACGAAAGCTCCGACAGCTTCCTGCCGTTCCTGGTGGTGATGCACGTCGGCACGGCGCTGGCCCTCTTCATCTATTTCTGGCGCGACTGGTTCAGCTTCGCGACCGCCGTCTTCATCCGCCGCGGGCCCAAGGCCGAGGGTGAGCGGCGGATTTTCTGGCGCGTCGTCGTCGCCACCATCCCGGCGGTGATCGTGGGCGCGGTGTTCGAGAAGATGCTGAGCCACGTCTTCGGCTCGCCGGTGCTGGTGGCGGGCTTCCTGATTGCCAACGGCGTCATGCTGTTCGCCGCCGAGCGGCTGAAGGGACGCCAGGAGCGGCAGCTGTCGCGGCTGCGTTGGATCGACGCCGTGGTGATCGGGCTCTGGCAATGCCTGGCGCTGATCCCCGGTTTCTCCCGCTCCGGCGCCACCATGGCCGGCGGCTATTTGGCGGGCCTCGACCACGAGGACGCGGCGCGATTCTCGTTCCTCACCGCCACCCCGATCATTCTGGGCGCCGCGGTGAAGGAAGCCCCCAAGCTGCTCAAGATCCACGACGCCTTCAGCGGCACGGCGATCCTGGCCGGCGTGGTGGCGGGCGTGGTCGCCTTCATCAGCGTGGCGCTCCTGATGCGCTGGTTCCGCCAGCCGGAAGTGAAGGGCTTCGATCCGTTCGCCATCTACTGCGGCCTCGCCGGCGCCGGCTCCCTGGCCTGGCTGCTGCTGAAATAGGACCTTCGGGCGGGGGATTTGGGTTCCCCAGCGTTTTCAAATATATCCCGTGTCATCCCGGAAAGCCGCGCATCGGCTTATCCGGGACCTCATCCGGCCGGCCGGGATGACACTGTTGGGGGAGACCGCGCCTGCCAGGCGCCGGAGCGAACGCCATGACCACCGAAGTCGCGGCCGACGCGCCGATCGCCGTCCACAGCCAGACCGACCTCTCCAGCTCCCAGCGGACGCGAATCCTTACCTACCTCGGCGTGCTGACCCTGCTGGTCGGCTTCGGCGCCCCGTTTGGCGGGCTGATCGCGGTGCCGGTCAGCTACTTCCTGAAGAACAAGCTGCACTTCAGCGCCATCCAGGTGTCGGAGTTCCAGCTGATCACCGCCATCCCGCTCTACATCTCGGCCCTCTGGGGCCTGGTGCGAGACAACTGGAACCCCTTCGGCATCCGCGACCGCGGCTACATGATCCTGTTCGGCTTCGCCTGCGCCGGGGTTTACGTTGCGTCGGCTTTCGCGCCCGTGACGCCGGCGGGGCTGGCGGTCTCGATGATCGCCCTGACCTGCGCCTTCCTCTTCGTGCAGAGCGGCCAGCTGGGCCTGACCTCCGCCATCGGCCGCCAGCACGTGATGAGCGGCCAGGTCAGCGCGCTCTGGAACGCGGTCAACAGCGTGCCCTTGCTATTCGCCTTCTCGATCGGCGGCTTCCTCAGCAACGAGCTGGAGAGCAAGCACGCCGAGCAGGCCGCGCGCACCCTGTTTTTGATCGGCGCGGTGGTGATGTTGGTGATCGGCGCCTTCGCCCTGCTGCGGCCCCGGGTGGTCTTCGACAACCTGACCGACGAGCGCGACACCCCGATCAACCCCTTCGCCGATGTCGTGCGGCTCTTGAAGCACTGGCCGATCTATCCGGCGCTGTTCATCTGGTTCCTGTGGAACTTCGCCCCCGGCTCGGCGACGCCGCTGCAGTTCTACCTGCAGGACACGCTGCACGCCGACGACGCCACCTTCAGCCTGTGGAACGCCATCTTCGCCGCCTTCTTCATCCCCACCTACATCCTCTACGGTGTGCTTTGCCGGCATGTGACGCTGGGCAAGCTGATCTTCTGGGGCACGCTGGTGGGCGTCCCGCAGCTCGTGCCGCTGCTCTTCATCCACTCGCCGATGGGGGCGCTGATCTCGGCCGTACCCACGGGCCTGATGGGCGGCCTCGCTACCGCGGCCTACCTCGACCTGATCATCCGCTCCTGCCCGAAGGGGCTGGAAGGCACGGTGCTGATGATGACCACGGCCTTCTACTACATCGTCTCGCGCCTCGGAGACCTCTTAGGCACCACGCTCTACGAGAAATTCGGCGGCTTCACGATCTGCGTCATCGCCGTGACCGTCGTCTACGCCCTGATCCTGCCGGTGATCTTGCTGGTGCCGAAACGCCTGCTGGTGACCAAGGACGGAGAGACGATCGCCGAGGCTACGGCGCGGTAGCCGCCCACGCCCGCACGTCCGTCACGAACAGGTCCGGCTCTTCCATCGCCGCGAAGTGACCGCCGCGGGGCATGTCGGTCCAGCGGGTGATGTTGTAGGCGCGCTCGACGAAGGGGCGCGGCGGCGCCTTGTAGAGCGCCTCGCCGGGGAAGTTGGCGAAGGCGGTCGGCGTCTCGCAGCGCTCGCCCTCCTTCAGGCGCACCCCGTCCTCTTCGATCAGCGCGCGGTAGTACCAGGCGCCGGTCGTGAAGCTGCCGGTCATCACATAGAGCATCACGTTGGTGATCAGCTGGTCGAGGGTGAACACCTGGTCGAACGGCTTCGCGCGCCGGTCCGACCAGTCGTAGAAGCGCTCGACGATCCAGGCCGCCTGTCCCACCGGATTGCCGGCCCCGAGCCAGGCCAGCGACTGCGGCTTCGACATCTGCAGGCGGAAGTACGCCCCCAGCATGTTCATCCCCATCTCCTGCTGCGCCGCCCAGGCTTTCTCCTCGGGGCTCTCGGGGCCGCCGGGCGGGCGAAACGCCGTCATGTTGAGGTGGATGGCGCGCACGTGCGCCGCGTGGTCGTAGCCCAGGCACGAGGTGATCAGCCCGCCCCAGTCGCCGCCCTGCGCGAGGTAGCAGTCGTAGCCCAGCACCTCGGTCATCAGCTTGTTGAAGAGCCGCGCCGTGCCGCGTTGCCCGAACGGCCGCGCCGGCTTCGACGAGAACCCGAACCCCGGCAGCGACGGGATCACCAGGTCGAAGGCGTCGGCCGCCGAGCCGCCGTGGCGCGAGGGATAGGCCAGCCTCTCGATCACCCCCCAGAACTCGAAATGGCTGCCCGGCCAGCCGTGGCTCAGCAGCAGCGGCCGCTTGCC
>DATAVF010000312.1:0-6333 GCA_036267835.1 Caulobacteraceae bacterium
GCGAGGCAGGTGACGCCGGCGTCGTCCAGGAAAGCCAGCTTGCGGGCCAGCGCTGCCTTCGCCTCGTCGCCGAAGTCGCGGTAGACCTCGAAGGGGCTGAGGCCCACCCCGAAGTCCACCCCCAGCCCGGCGCAGACCCCCGCCATCCGCTTCAGCGCATCGGCTTCGGCGACCGGATGGTCCTCGCGCCAGCGCTTGCGCAGGAAGGCGTCGGCCTTGGGGGCGTAGATGTAGAACCCGTAGCCGTGGGCGGCGAGGAACCTTGCCTGGTCCTCGCGCATCTCCCACGACCACGGGATGCCGTAGTAGCCCTCGATGATCCCGAGCGGCGGGCTCACCTCAGCGCGGCGCCATCCGGATGGCGCCGTCGAGGCGCACGTCCTCGCCGTTGAAGTAGCCGTTCCTGATCATCTCCAGCGCCAGCGAGGCGTATTCTTCCGGTACGCCCAGACGCTTCGGATACGGCACCTGCGCGCCCAGCGCGTCGCGCACCTGCTGCGGCGCACCGGCAAGCAGCGGGGTGTCGAAGATGCCCGGCAGGATGGTGTTGCAGCGGATGTTTTCCTGGCTGAGGTCGCGCGCCACCACCAGGGTCAGCCCCACCACGCCGGCCTTGGAGGCGGTGTAGGCCGCCTGGCCGATCTGCCCGTCCTCGGCCGCCACCGAGGCGGTGTTGACGATGGCGCCGCGCTCGCCGTCTTCCATCGGCGGCAGGCTCATCATCCCGGCGGCCGACTTGGCGATGCAGCGGAAGGTGCCGACCAGGTTGATCTGGATGATCATGTTGAAGGCGTCCGTCGAGAACGACTTGATCTCGCCCGTCTGGCGGTCGCGGCTGGCGGTGCGCGCCGCGTTGCCGGTGCCGGCGCAGTTGACCAGGATGCGTTCCTGGCCGTTGGCCGCCCGGGCTTGCACGAAGGCCGCGTCCACCTCGGCTTCGTTGGTCACGTTGCAGGGGCAGAACACGCCGCCGCCGATCTCGGCCAGCAGCGCCTCGGCCTTTTCCTTCTGGCGATCGAGGTCGAAGATGGCGATCTTGACGCCATGCGAGGCGAGCGCCCGAACGGTCGCGCCGCCGAGGCCGGAAGCGCCGCCGGTCACGATGGCGGCTACGGTGTTGTCGAGCTTCATGGAGTTCCTTCCTTGGCGCCCGGCGGGCGGCGTGGTTTCGGCAAGCCCTGTAGCGCCGCCAGCGCCAACCCAAAAGCGTCACCCCGCGTCAACGCCTCGCGCCTGAGAACGGGAAGGGTGTCGCGGAGGCCAGCCGGCGCGATCGCGCCATCTCGGCGAGGCCTGATCCAACCAATCTAACGTGCTTTGTCATCCGCCGCCATCGTCGCGATGAACACCGCCATGACCTGGCGCACCCCCTCCGACGCGGCGACCCGCACCCTGCTCACCGAGCGCATCGACCTGGAGCGGCAGGGCGTCGGCATGGTCGTGGGCGTGATCGAACCGGACGGCCGGCGCGTTGTGGCGCACGGATCGACGGGGCGCGGTGAGGGCGTCGGGCTGGACGGCGACACCGTGTTCGAGATCGGCTCGATCACCAAGGCCTTCACCGCCCTCGTGCTCGCTGACATGGCGCGGCGCGGCGAGGTAGCGCTGGACGATCCGGCGGCGCTCTATCTGCCGGAGGGCGTGACGCTGCCCGAGCGCGGCGGGCGGCGGATCACGCTGACCGACCTCGCCACCCACACCTCCGGCCTGCCGCGGCGGCCGAACAACCTCACGCCGACCGACCCGCCCAATCTCTACGACGGCTACACCGCCCAGCAGCTCTACGCCTGCCTCGCCAGCTGCGAGTTGAGGCACGACATCGGCGCGGCGCACCTCTATTCCAACCTCGGCACGGGCCTGCTCGGCCACCTCCTGGCGCGGCGCGCCGGCGTCGACTTCGGGACCTTGGTGCGCGAGCGGATCACCGGCCCGCTCGGCATGCCCGACACCGGCATCGCGCTCTCGCCTGGCCAGGCGGCGCGGTTCGCGACGCCGCACGACCAGAGTCTACGGCCGGTCAGCGGGTTCGGCCTCGGCGTGCTCGCCGGCGCCGGCGCGCTGCGCTCGACCGGGGCCGACCTGCTGACCTTCCTGGCGGCGCTGCTCGGCGACTCGGAAACCTCGCTGGCCCCCGCGCTGGCCGTGCAACTGTCGGTGCGCCGCCCGACGGCGGGCGACGACGTGCAGGCGCTGGGCTGGCGCATCTCGGACGAGATCGTCTTCCACCATGGCGCCACGCGTGGCCACCGCTGCTTCCTGCAGTTCGACCCAGTGCGGCGCGCCGGCGTCGTCGTGCTGACCAACACCGCCTCGGCGCGCAACGACGACCTGGGCTTCCACCTGCTTAGCGGCCGGCCGCTGACCCCGCCGGCGCCCGCCTTCTCGGCGGCCTCCCTCGCAGGGTTTCCAGGCCGCTACCGGTTCAGCGCGCGAGCGGGTCTCGACATCGAGCGCCAAAGAGGCCGGCTCTTCGCTCGCATGACCCGGCAGGACTGGTTCGAGCTGCTGCCGGTCGGCGACGCCGAGGTGCGCTGGGCCAGCGCAGACGCCCGGGCGACCCTCGCCGCCCGCCCGGACGGCCACATCACCGGCCTCGTGCTGCGCCAGGACGGCCGAGAGCTGCGCGGCACGCGAGAGGGTTAAGGCAGCCCGTCGCCGGTGCGGGCGCGCACCTCCCGCCAGAGCCAGTCGATCAGCGGCGGGTGCGGCCGGACCGCGACCAGCCGGAACACCGTTGCCCCGACGAGGCCGACCACGCCGTACCAGATGGCTTCCGTCGCCTGCATGGCGGCAGTGTGCATCCATCCGGGCAGCGTCAATCCAGGCGTGAGGAGCCAGACGTCCGGCGGCGCATCCGTCTCCTCGGGCGGAAAGAGATGCCCGCAGGCGAACCAGGCCGCGACCGCCAGCGCAAATCCGATCGCCGCGGCCGACCAGCCGTTCAGCCACCGCCACCGAAAGGCGTGGAAGCCCATCAGGATCGGCGTCACCACAACAACTTCCACCAGCAGAGAGGCCAGTCCGCCCACCACCATCACGATCAGCCAGCCCTCGGCGATGGAGCCGGGCGACGGCGGGTCGAAGGCGAAGCCAAGCGCCAGCCAGGCGTTCAGCCCGCAGAATGGGCTGACCAGGTAGGCGAGGACGATCCAGGGCGGCGACCGCAATTCCAGCTGGCTCTTAAGCATCGTCCTCGCCTCCGCTCTACGCCGCCGCCGGGGCGGCGGGTTGCGGCTCGGGCGGCAGAGGGGCCGTAGCCGCGGGCCCGGCCTTGCCGCCGTACCAGTCGATGTTGCGGGTGAGGTACATGGCAAGCGAGAGGCCGACGAAGCTGGCGAGCGAGCCGGCGAGCAGGGCGAAGTCCTCGAGGCTCATCAACAGGTAGATCAGGCCGTAGACCACGCTGAAGATGCCGAGCGCCTGGAACTGGTAGGCGCGGCTCTTGAACGCCGCGCCGGCGTAGAGGCCGATCAGGCCGACCGTGGCGACCGCCGACAGGGCGAAGGACAGGTCGAAGCCGATGTACTCCGAGAGGCTGAGCAGCAGCAGGTAGAACACCATCTGCGCCACCCCGATCATCAGGTACTGCGCCGGGTGCAGCCGCTTGCCGGACAGGGCCTCGAAGACAAAGAAGGTCAGGAACACCAGCCCCACGAACATCACCGCATATTTCAGGGCGCGGATGACGTTGGTGTAGGGGTTGTTGGCCGGCACGAAGGTGACGCCGACGTCCTTGGCCCCCAGGGTCTCCAGCGAAAGCGCGCCGGTGGCGCCCTGGTCGGAGAGGCCGCGGGCGATGAAGGGCACGCTCCACTGCGCCGAGAAGGTCGTGGCCGTCGTGGTCGGCCGCGGGTCGGGCAGGAAGGCGCCGTCGAACGAGGGTGCGGCCCAGTCGCCGGAGGCTTGCACCACGGTCGACTTGGCGAACGGCATCACGCTCAGCCGCTCGGCCCCAGTGAAGTGCAGCGTCACGTGGAAGACGCCGCCGCCGGCGCTCGAGACCAGGGCCGCGGCGGGCGCGATGACCAGGCCGAACTGGGCTTGGGTCTCCGGCGTGGCGCGGCTGTCGACGGTCGGGGGCGTCTTCGGCGAGCCGAGGTCGAGGCCCGACGCGGGCCGGAAGTTGAGGTTGGCGGTCCCGGCCGCGTCGGTGAAGACGCCGGCGATGTCGCTCTTGGCGCCCCTGAGGTCGGTCATGCCCATGACGATCTGCGCCTGGCTCCAGTCGACCGTGGCGTTGGAGGGCAGGTCGAGCTGCCTGGAGACCGGGTTGAACCGCGCCTGGATGTCGGCCTGGGCGCTGTAGACCGGCACTTTGAAGATGCCGAGTTGACGGCTGTCGGCGTGCACGCTGATGCGCGTCTGGCCCTGCTCGGGCGAGATTACGTACCAGCCGGTGGTGGGGTCGGCAGGCGGGTTGTTGGTTCCAGGCTGCGGCGGCGGGGCGGGGATCGAGTAAGGCACGATCATCAGCGGCCCCAGGATCTGCTGGGGGCCGCCCTGCAGCGACGAGACCTGTTCGGTCACCGTGTCCGCCCGATGCTCGCGGTCGGTGACCAGGGCGAAGACGAAGGCGCCCGGAATGGCCATGAGCACGGCCAATGCGAACACCATCACCGCCTTGCCACCCCAGTCCGCCGACCGGTTCGGCTTCGGGGCCGCGACTGAAGCTACGACGCCTGACATTGCACCCTCCTCCGCGTGTGTGAGTGAATACTCACATATGTAAGTATGCATTCACATACTTTGCGATCCAAAGTCAATGTGCGGCGTCAATCACGGATTCGCGAGTGAATTTTCGGTAAGGCGGAAAGAGGAGGGCCGAGGACGTGCGCCCGGCCCTCACCCACCCATCCCGGAAGCCCGCGGAGTGGGCTGTCCGGGATCTCCTTCCCGGGCGCGGCAGAAAAAAGAACAGCTAACACCAAGCGCACCAAGCAACGCCAAGCGCACCAAGGGCGCGCTTCGCGCGCCGGCTAGTCACCTGGCATTGCTGGAGATTAACGCGCGAAGCGCCTTGGTGCTCTTGGCTTCCTTGGTGCGCTTGGTGTTAAAAATTGGCGGGGCCGCTTGGTTCGACCTCGCCGGAAACACCCGCCAGCCTCCGCCAAGGAGATCCCTGACAGCCGCTGCGCGGCTTCAGGGATGACACCTTAGGGGTGGTTGGTGGTTTACGCCGGCGGCGGCAGCGCGGGCGTATCACCTCCCGGCGGCGTTGCGCCGTTGGCCTTGCTCACGGCGGCCGGCGGGGGTGGGTCGCCCTCGCCAGAGCCGCGCGACAGGCGTTGCATCGCCAGCGGGATCAGGGCGTTCAGGCTGCCCAACCCGCCCTCGCCCAGGTTCAGCGCCAGGTTTTCCGGCATGAAGCGCTGGGCGCCCGACGACAGTTCGCGCACCACGTTGATGAAGGCGGTCTGCTCGCGCCCCACCGCCTCCTGCTGGGCGTTGAGGCCCTTGGCGATGGCGAGGCCCTCGGCCTCGGTCTTCACCGCGCTGGCGCGGCCGACCTTCTCCAGCCGGTAGCTCTCGCCGTCCGCCTCGGCCTGCACGCCGGCGGCCTTGTTCTGGGCGATCTCGATGCCGACCGACGACTTGGCCAGGTCCGTCTGCATGTCGGCCCGCCCGCGCGCCGCCTCCAGGTCGAGGCGCTTCTCCTGCGCGCTCTTCTCGGCCGAGAAGGTCTCCTGCTGCTGGTTGGCGATCTCGCGCGCCGTCAGCACCTGCACCAGCTGGTCGGGGAAGACCACGTCTTGGATGTAGACCCCGCGCGTCTCGACCCGATATTCCTTGAGCTTCTCGGTGATGTGGGCCTGCGCCTCGGCCTGCACGTCGGCGCGCTTCTCGATGAAGTCGATCGCCGGCATGGCCTGCAGCTTGTCGCGGAAGTGGTTGCCCACGGCCGCCTGCAGCACCTCGTTGACGAGGTTGGTCACGGTGCCGACGGTGGAGATCACCTTCGGGGCCTCGGTGTCCGGCACGTGGATCTGCACCTGCAGGTCGAGGGCGAAGATGAAGCCCTCGCGGCTCTTGGCTACGATCTGGCGCAGGTCCTTGTCGTAGTTATGGGCCGTGGAATTGGCCTCGGCCCAGTTGAGGGTGAGGATGAAGGTCGGCACGATCTCCGCCGAGTAGCAGCGCGGGTTGATGGCGTACTTGCCGGTGCGCAGCGGCTCCTGCCAGATGCCGCGGTGACCGGGCCGCACCAGATGTCCGAACTTGAAGTCGGCGCCCGAGGTGTCCTCCGTGGCCAGGCCCACGTAGGCCTTGATCACCGCCACCTGGCCCTGCTGCACCACCAGCATCGGCGTCATCTCGACCGCGACCAGGAACGGG
>DATAVF010000313.1:0-5104 GCA_036267835.1 Caulobacteraceae bacterium
GAGGCCGAGGCGCGGGCGGCGGCGGGGACGCCCGCGCACGCTTATGAGATGGACTTCCCGACCACCATCGAGGGCGGGCGCCTCAGGGCCATGCACACCACCGACATCCCGCTCGCCTTCGACAATCTCGCCGCCGCCGGCTCGCCGATCGCGCCCAGCGCCGACGCGCAGGCCATGGCCGACCGGGTCAGCGCCACCTTCGCCGCCTTCGCCCACACCGGCGCTCCGAACAACCCGGCCATCCCCGCCTGGGCGCCCTACACCTTGCCGCGCCGCGCCACCCTGGTGTTCGACCGCGACACACGCCTCGTGGATGACCCGCGCGGGGCCGAACGCCGGCTCTTCGCCGCCGTGCCCTACATCCAGCCGGGAACCTGAGCTCAGCCTGCCTTCGGGGCAGGGGTGTTGGCCGCGAGGTAGTGCTGGCGCACCCGCTTCAGCCCGGCCGTCACCCCCTCGACCGCCGCCTCGCCGATGTCGCCGCGCCGGAACAGGTGCAGGGCGTCGATGTAGACCTTGATCGCCTGCCGGTCCCATCGTCCGTTCGCGGACATCCGATCGACCAGGTCGCAGAAGTCGTAGGCGGTGCGGTCGAGCGCCACGAGCCGCGCGGTCGAGGCGGCGCCAATCAGATTGTTCGCATACTGATAGATTGGCGCCAACGCTTGCGCCTCGAAGGCCGGAGGCAGGGCCGCGAAGGCGGCGTCCAGTTGCGCCAGGGTCTGGTCGACGTAGACCACCGCGCGATCCGAGAGCTTGCCGACCGCCTCGGTCGCGGCGGTGACGGCGTCGGCGACGGTCTTGCCGCCCGGCTCCTTCATGATCTGGGTCAGGCGGAGTTTGGGCTGGTAGAACTGGGTCACAGCGAGACCTTCCGCGGCGCCATCATGGCGTCGATCTGTTCTTGGGACATGTTGGCGGCCCTGGCGACGGTGCTGACGTGGCCCGAAAGGTCGTCCTTGCGTCGGCCGTTGGCGCCCTGCGGCGGCCCGGTGAACTTGAAGCGCCGGTCGGGCCCTGCGTAGGATTCGCAGTCGACGAAGGACCGGCCTTCGCGCGCCACCCAGATGATCCGCTCGATCAGCACCATCGGCGTCAGCGGCTTGGCGAGGATCAGGCTGGCGCCGCAGTCGCGCGCCTTGGAGATGCGGGAGATGGCCGTGTGGCCGACGATCATCAGCACCGGGACGAACCGGTTGGGCTCGGCCACCTCGCGGCGGATCCAGCGCACCAGGTCGCAGCCGTCGCCATCGCCCAGCGTCGCGCCGACCACCACCAGGTCGAGGATGGTCTTGTTGATGAGGTTCTTGGCGCCGGCGATGGTCTCCTGCTTGTGCAGAGTCTTGGCGCCGAAACCCATCATCATGCTGACCATGATGTCCATGTCCATGCTGCCGGAGTCGGCGAGCAGGATGGTCGCGTACTTCAGATTGAAGTGGGCTTTGTTGTCGGCATAGAGGGCCATGGCGGGCTCAGAAAATCTCAAGCTCGCCGCTGGCCGCGGCCTCGGCGGCGCGGCCCGCCAGGCGCCGGGCGAGGCCCGACAGGGAAACGGCCGACAGGATCGGCTGCAGCGGCAGGCGCCAGCGTTCGGGGGTTTGCTCGGCCGCCCTGGCCAGGATCGCGCCCAGCTCGGCGGCGTGCTGGAACACATGGTCCAGCGCCTGCGCCTGCTCCAGGAGGCGTGGCTCGACCGCGGCGCCGGCGAGCAGCTCGGAGATGGTGTCCTGCAGCCGCTCGATCTCGGCCGACAGGTCGGTGAACTCGCGCCCGACCTGTTCCAGGAACTGCGGCATGGCTACCGTGGCGGTAGGGTCCATCAGAAGAGCTCGATATCGCCGCCGCCGGCCTTGGGGGCGGGGGCAGGCTTGCGTTCGTGGGCAAAGACATTGGCCTCGCCGGCCAGCAGCGACTGGCGCGCCCGGCCGGAGACCGGCCAGTACTGGATGCGCCGCGCCTGCTCGCCGCCGAGGCTGCCGCCCCGGTTGGCGATGCCCTCGTCGCGCAGGAAGCGCTCGGCGAACTCGGCGTTCTGGCGGCCGATGTCGGTGAGGCCGCTGAGCAGCCGCCCGCCGCCGAAGAGCTTGGCCTCCAGCCGCTCGCGCCGCGCGCCGCGCTTCAGGAGGCCGTTGATCAACAGCTCCATCAGGTAGGCGCCGTACTGGCGGCCTTCCCGCCCGGCGTCTTCGCCCGGCAGCAGGAAGTGGTTCATGCCGCCCAGCCCCGCCACCGGGTCGCGCATGCAGGCGGCGACGCAAGAGCCGAGGATGGTCGAGATGACCGCATGCTCGTCGCCCACGACCAGGTACTCGCCCTGGACGATGTTGTGCTTGGTCTCGTGGGCGGCGAGGGCGGTCATGTCAGCGCCCCGAAGACCTCTTCGATCTTCTGCTTCAGGATCTGGGCCGTGAACGGCTTGACCAGGTAGTTGTTGACCCCGAACTGCCGCGCCCGAGCCACCAGCTCTACGTCGGCGCGGCCGGTGAGCATGATGAAGGCGGCGTTCTTGATCGGGGTGTGCGCCCGCACCGCGCGCAGCAGGGCGAGGCCGTCGAGTTTCGGCATGTTGAAGTCGGAGATCACCAGGTGGGCCGGCCGGGCGACCAGGGCGCGCAGGGCGTCCTCGCCGTCGTTGGCCTCGCGCACTTCGGTGACGCCGATCTGCGCCAGGGCGGCGCGGATCAGGGCTCGCATGGTCATCTGGTCGTCGACGACCAAGGTGTTGATGGCGGCTGCTGCAGGCATGTCAGTGCACTCTCGATCGGGTTTCGCAGGCGTCGAGGACGAGGGAGGCAAGTTGCGTGATCGGCGCCTCGCGGCCGACCGCGCCGCGTTCGAGCGCGGCCTTGGGCATGCCGTAGACCACACATGTAGCCTCATCTTGCCCGAAGGTGGTGGCGCCGGCCTGGCGCATGGCGAGCAGACCGGCGGCGCCGTCGCGGCCCATGCCGGTCAGGATCACGCCGACTGACGCCGCGCCCGCCGTCATGGCGACGGAGTCGAAGAGCACGTCCACCGAGGGCCGGTGACCGTTGACCAGGTCGCTCGCGGCCAGGTGGCAGCTCAGCATCGAGCGGCCGCCGACCTTCAGGTGGGTGGCCCCGCCCGGCGCGATGTAGACCTGGCCAGGGGTCAGCGGCGCGCCCTCGTAGGCCTCCTGCACCTGCGGCTGGCAGGTGCGGTTCAGCCGTTCGGCGAAGCTGCGAGTGAAGCTGGCCGGCATGTGCTGGGTGATCACCGTGGCCGGGCAGTTGGCCGGGAAGGCGCCAAGCAGGGTCAGCAGCGCCTCGACGCCGCCGGTCGACGAGCCGATGGCCAAGAGCGAGCCGTTGCCGCGGAAGTCCCGCCGTACGGGCGGGGCGGTGGTGTCGCGCGAACGCAGCCGGGCGCGGGCGGCGGTGCGGACCTTCTCGACCAGTTCGCGGGCGAAGACGTCGGGCGGCTGACCGACGCCGGGCTTGCCGACGCAGTCCACCGCGCCCAGCTCCAGCGCCTGCAGGGTGATGTCCGTGCCGCGCTGGGTCAGGGTCGAGACCATGACCACCGGCGTGGGGCGCAGGCGCATGATCTTGTCGAGGAACTCGACGCCGCTCATGTTCGGCATCTCGACGTCGAGGGTGATGACGTCGGGGTTCAGCGCCTTGATGGCGCCGCGCGCTTCGATCGGATCGCCGGCGCTGCCGACCACCTCAATCTGCGGGTCCTGGCGCAGGCAGGCCGTGATCAGGCCGCGCATGGTGGCCGAGTCGTCGACGACGAGCACGCGTATCGGGTTCATCAGCGCGCCCCCGCCAGGCTGTAGGTGGTCATGCCGTCGGTCTTGAAACGGGCGCTGCCGACCCGCTCGGAGTGGCCGATGTAGAGCCGGCCATCTGGCGTCAGCAGATCGCCGTAGCGGTCCCACAGGCGCTCCTGCGTCGGCTCGTCGAAGTAGATCGCGACGTTGCGGCAGAAGATGACCTGGAACGGGCCCTTCATCGGCCAGGGCGCCATCAGATTGAGTTCGCGGAACGACACCAGGGCGCGCACGTCGTCGCCCATGCTGAAGTCGCCATTGGGCAGCCGGTCCATCCAGCGCTCGCGCGCCGCGGCCGGGGCCGGCGAAACGGCTTCGGCCGAATAGACGCCGGCGCGGGCTTTCGCGACGATCTTCGGGTCGATGTCGCTGGCCAGGATGCGGATGTCGTGGCGGGCCGCGTCCGGCGCCTCGGCTAGCAGGGTCAGGGCGATCGAATAGGGCTCCTCGCCCGACGAACAGCCGGCCGACCAGATCCGCACCTTGCCGCCGCGCTTGGCCATGTCCAGCAGCTTGCTGCGGAACCGGCTGGCCAGGTCGGTGAAGTGGTGCGGCTCGCGGAAGAAGCGGGTGACGTTGGTGGTCAGGGCCGACAGCATGGCCTGCCGCTCGTCCAGCCCCTCGTCGCTGGTGATCAGGTCGCAGTAGTCGCGGAAGCTCTCCATGCCGAGCGCGCGCAGCCGCTTGGCCAGGCGCGAATAGACCAGGCTGGCCTTGCCGTCGGGCAGGTGGATGCCGCTGTCCTGATAGAGCGCCGCCGCGATGCGGCGGAACTCCTTGTCGCCGAGCTGCGCCTCGACCTGGCGCGGCGGCTGGGCAGCTTCGCGGCGTGAGGCGAGGGCCGAACTCATGCGGCTTCCGCCTCGACGTCCGGCAGGATGCGGTCGAGCGAGATCAGGCTGATCATCCGCCCGTCCATGGCGATGACGCCGCGCACGAACGACTTCACCGTGTCGCAGGCCACGTCCGGCGTGGGCTGGATCAGGTCGTCGGCGACGGTGAGGATGTCCGACACGGCGTCGACCAGCAGGCCGACCAGCCGGTGGCCGATGTGAGTGACGATGATCACGTTGCGGGCCGACGCCTGCACCGGCACGCCGCTCAGGCGCCGGTTGAGGTCGATGATCGGCAGCACGGCGCCGCGCAGGTTGATCACGCCCACGACGTAGGACGGCGATTGCGGCAGGGCGGTCGCCGGGGTCCAGCCGCGGATCTCGCGGACGGACATGATGTCGACGCAGTACTCCTGCTCGCCGACGCGGAAGGAGACCAGCTCGCGGCGGGCGTCGTTGACGGCGGTTTGGATGT
>DATAVF010000314.1:0-26373 GCA_036267835.1 Caulobacteraceae bacterium
TCGCGGGCGCCGCCGGGGCCGCGCAGGCCGGCGGGGAGTGGGGCGCGGGTGGCGTTCATCTTGCCGTGCGCTTCCAGCGCCGCCTCATCCTCCCAGAGTTCCAGCAGGGTGAGCTTGTCCGGGTCGAGCGCGCTCTGGAACACCTCGAACTGCAGGCAGCCCGGCTCGGTCATCACCTCCTCGCAGCGGGTGCGGAAGGCGGCGGCGAACTCGGCGCCCTTGCCGGGTGCGGCGCTCAGGAAAATGATCAGCCGGACGGCCATTTGCGAATCTCCTTGGTCTGATTAGAGCGCCGGCGCGGAGACGCGCTGGCGCTCCTCGGCCGCCTCGGCCGCGCCTTCCGAGCGCACCATGATGAACCTGCCCGACCAGGAGCCGGGGATCGACCACTCGCCTTCGATCTCGGTCGCGTCGGCGCTGAGCACCCCTTCGTAGGAGACGGGTGACCTGTGGCCCGGCGCGGCCGCGTCGTAGATCTTGGTGAAGCGGAGGGCGGCGCCGGACCGCGCCCCGTCGATGGCGGCCTCGAGCGCCTGGCCCGCGAAGGCGCCGATTGTCGCCACCTCGTGCGTCGTCCCGCTGACCCGGCCGCCGAGGTCCAGCACCACGGCGGTGAACAGGGTCGGCGGATGCGCGCGCGGATAGCTGAACATGCCGTCCCACACCCCCGTCAGGTCCGTCTGCGCCACACCAGCCACGAGCCGCGCCGCCTCCGTTTGCTTCGAGCGGCACCCTAGGCGTCGGGCGCGCGCCGCGGTCAAGGCCCGAGCGGCGCCGCGCCGGTTGGTTGACTGTATCAAGCAGATCGCAGGCCAGCGTGGCTTTGTCAAAAATGTTTCACGTGAAACACTGGCGAGCGCCGCCTTCCGTTTTGCGGCTTAGCCCTCTAGGTTCCGCCGCCTCTGACGGGGAGGGGCTTCAGGGGAGCCGCTCCTTAAAAGCCGAGCCAAAAGAGCCACCCGCATGAGCGACGAGAAACGCAGCTTTACCGACCAGGAAGCGCTGGACTTCCACCGCCTGCCCGTTCCCGGCAAGATCGCCGTGGCCGCCACCAAGCCGATGGCGACGCAACGCGACCTGTCGCTGGCCTATTCGCCGGGCGTGGCCGTGCCGGTGCTGGCCATCGCCGACGACCCGGACACCGCCTACGACTACACCTCCAAGGGCAACCTGGTGGCCGTGATCTCCAACGGCACCGCCATCCTCGGCCTCGGCGACCTCGGCGCGCTGGCCTCGAAGCCGGTGATGGAGGGCAAGAGCGTGCTCTTCAAGCGCTTCGCCGACGTCGATTCGATCGATGTTGAGGTGGTCTCGCGCGATCCCGACGAGATCATCACCGTGGTGAAGAACATCGGCGTCACCTACGGCGGCATCAATCTGGAGGACATCAAGAGCCCCGAGTGCTTCCGCATCGAGACCGAGCTGCAGGAGCTGCTCGACATCCCGGTGTTCCACGACGACCAGCACGGCACCGCCATCATCTCGGCGGCCGGGCTGATCAACGCGTGCCGAATTACCGGGCGCAAGCTCTCCGAGGTCAAGGTGGTGCTGAACGGCGCTGGCGCGGCCGGCATCGCCACCCTCGACCTGATCAAGGCCATGGGCGTCAGGCCCGAGAACTGCATCGCGCTCGACACCAAGGGCGTCATCTACCGCGGCCGCACCGAATCCATGAACCAGTGGAAGTCGGCTCACGCGGTCGAGACCGACGCCCGCACCCTGGCCGAGGCGCTGAAGGGCGCCGACGCCTTCTTCGGCCTCTCGGTGAAGGGAGCGCTGGGTCCCGAGCTGGTCAAGCTGATGTCGAACAAGCCGATCATCTTCGCCATGGCCAACCCCGATCCCGAAATCACCCCGGAAGAGGTCAAGGCGGTGCGCCCCGACGCCATCGTCGCCACCGGCCGTTCGGACTATCCGAACCAGGTCAACAACGTGCTGGGCTTCCCCTACATCTTCCGCGGCGCCCTCGACGTGCGCGCCCGCCGCGTCAACATGGAGATGAAGATCGCCTGCGCCCAGGCGCTGGCCGAGCTGGCCCGCGAGGACGTGCCGGACGAGGTCGCGGCGGCCAACCACGGCGGCCATTTGAAGTTCGGGCCCGACTACATCATCCCCTCGCCGTTTGACCCGCGGCTGATCTGGTACGTGCCGCCGTTCGTCGCCCAGGCGGCGATGGACACCGGCGTCGCGCGCAAGCCGATCCCCGACATGGACGCCTACCGCGAGGCGCTGGCGCGCCGGCTCGACCCGACCGCCGGCTTCCTGCAGAAGATTTCCGGCGCGGTGCAGTCGGGCCGCAAGAAGCGCATCGTCTTCGCCGAGGGCGAGGAGCCGACGGTGATCCGCGCCGCCTACGCCTTCCAGAGCCAGGGCCTGGGCCGGGCGGTGCTGATCGGCCGCGAGGACCTGGTGGCCGAGAACATGCGCGCCGCCGGCCTCGACCCCGCCGACGCCAACCTCGAGGTGCTGAACGCCCGTCTGTCGCGGCACAATCCGGAGATGGTCGACTTTCTCTATGAGCGCCTGCAGCGCTCCGGCTACCTGCGCCGCGACGTGCTCAGGCTAATCAACCAGGACCGCAACTCCTTCGCCGCCTCCTATGTGGCGCGCGGCTACGCCGATGGAATGGTGACCGGGGTGACCCGCGCCTTCGATCAGGTGCTGGAAGAAGTGCTGCGGGTGATCGACCCGGCGCCGGGCGGGCGGCTGATCGGCATGTCGATCGTGCTCTCCAAGGGCCGCACCCTCTTCATCGCCGACACCAACGTCACCGAGATGCCGGACGCCGACGACCTCGTGGAGATCGCCATCGAGGCGGCGAGCGCCGTGCGCCGGCTGGGCTTCACCCCGCGCGTCGCCTTCATGTCCTACTCGGCCTTCGGCAATCCGATGGGCGAGCGCTCGGAGAAGGTGCGCGAGGCCGTGGAAATGATGGACGAGCGCGACGATGCGGACTTCGAATTCGACGGCGAGATGCCGCCCGAACTGGCCCTCGATCCAGAGCGCCGCGCCGACTACGCGTTCATGCGGCTTACCGGCCCCGCCAACGTGCTGATCATGCCGGCCATCCACTCCGCCTCGATCTCGACCAAGCTGCTGCAGGCCCTGGGCGAAGCGACCGTGGTCGGGCCGATCCTGCTCGGGATGTCGAAATCGGTTCAGATCTGCCCGCTGTCGGCGTCGGTCTCGAAGATCTTCAACATGGCGATGATGGCGGCGTACGAGGCGCAGGAGACTGTCGAGGGGTAGGATGTTTCACGTGAAACATTGCGCGTCTCGGCCGGCGCTGGTTTGCGGCCACCTGACTCTTTCCGTGTCATCCCGGCCGTAGCGCAGCGATAGCGCAGCGAAGAGCCGGGATCTCGTCCGGGCGCCCGCACCAGGCGATCCCGGACAGCCGCTTCGCGGCTTCCGATGACAAGCCTTGGTTAGCTGCGCAGCAGCCGCCGGCAAAGCTCGTCCAGCTGTTCCAGGCTTGCGTAGCGCAGGCGCAGCTCGCCCACCCCGCCCTGGTCGCGCACTTCCACCGTCACGCCAAGCGCGTCCGAGAGCGTGTGCTCCAGGTCGACCGTATCGACGCTCTTCTTTGCCGGCCGATCGCGCGGCTTGCGGGCCAGCGCCTCGACCTGGCGCACCGTCAGCCCGCGCCCCACCGCCTCTTCGGCCAGCCGCTCGGCGTCCTTCGAGCCGATCAGGGGGCGCGCGTGGCCGGGGGTCAGCCGCCCGTCGCGCACCATCGCCTGCACCGACTCCGGCAGCTGCAGCAGCCGCAGCGCGTTGGCCACGTGCACCCGGCTCTTGCCGACCACGTCGGCCACCTGCGCCTGGGTGCGGCCGAACCCGTCGATCAGCGCGCGGTAGCCCTCTGCCTCCTCCATCGCCGAGAGGTCGGCGCGCTGCACGTTCTCGACGATGGCGATCTCCAGCACCTCCTCGTCGGAGAGGTCGCGGATCAGCGCCGGGATGGTGCGCAAGCCATTGCGCTGCGAGGCGCGCCAGCGCCGCTCGCCGGCGACGATCTCGTACTGGCCGGCGTACATGGCCGGGCGCACCAGGATCGGCTGCAGCACCCCCTTCTCGCGGATCGACTGACAGAGTTCCTCGAGCTCGACCTCGTCGAAGTGCTTCCGCGGCTGACGGGGGTTGGGCCGCACCATCTCGACCGCGATCTCGCTGACCGCCAGAGCGCGCGCGCCATCGGGCGCTGCCGCCTCGACTTCGTCGAGCAGAGCCGACAGCCCCCGTCCAAGTCCCCGCCGTCCTTCAGCCATCTGCTACCTTCCTCAGATCACTCCTCCCCCGTTTCACGGATGAGGAGCGAGTCTGGCCTTTTCGCGCCCCACCAGCTCGCGGGCCAGCTTGATGTAGGCCTGGCTGCCGGCGCATTTCATGTCGTAGATCAGCGCCGGCTTGCCGAACGACGGGGCCTCCGAGACGCGCACATTGCGCGGGATCACCGTGTCGTAAACCTTCGGCCCGAAGTGCTCGCGCACGTCGCTGGCCACCTGGGCCGAGAGGCTGTTGCGGCGGTCGAACATGGTCAGCACCACGCCCTGGATCTCCAGCGCCGGATTGAGGCTGCCGCGCACGAGGTCGATGGTGCGCATCAGCTGGGTGAGGCCCTCCAGCGCGAAGAACTCACACTGCAGCGGCACCAACACCGCGTCGGCCGCGGTCATGGCGTTGACGGTCAGCAGCGACAGGGCCGGCGGACAGTCGATCAGCACATAGTCGTAGGCGATGGTGGCGCGGATCGGGGCCAGGGCGTCGCGCAGCCGGTAGGAGCGCCGCGGCGTCTGGCCGATCTCGGTCTCGACACCTGAAAGGTCGGGGTCCGACGCGAGCAGATCCAGCCCCGGCAGCATGGTCTTCACCACCGCGTCGAGCGCCGGCAGGCCGTCCATGATCACGTCATAGAAGGTCTTGCGCCGCATTGCCTTCGGCACGCCGAGGCCGGTCGAGGCATTGCCCTGCGGGTCGCTGTCGAGCAGCAGCACCCGCTTGCCGGTGGCGGCCAGCGCTGTGCCGAGGTTGATCGCGGTCGTGGTCTTGCCGACCCCGCCCTTCTGGTTGGCGATGGCGAGCACGCGGGTTGCAGGCGGACTAGCGGCCACGGGCAAGCCCCTCGATCCGGAGAATGCGGCCACCCGGATCGCTCTGGCTCGGCGTGACGTTGCACGTGAAACGCCAGCTCTTGCGCGCCTCGGCAATCTCCGCGTCGGCGCCCTGCCCTTTCAGGAAGAGACCCACGGCGCCCTTGGCCATGAACGGTTCCGCGAATCCCAGCAGCCGGGTCAACGGCGCGACGGCCCGCGCGGTCACGACATCCGCCTTCAGCGCCAGCGACTCGGCGCGCACGTTGAGCACGTCGGCGGGCAGGGCCAGCGCCTCGGTGACCACCTCTAGGAAACGGCACTTCTTCGCCTGGCTCTCAACCAGGTGAACCCGCGCGCCGGGCGCGCCCTTCAACAGGATGGCGAGCACAAGGCCGGGCAACCCCGCGCCGGCGCCGATGTCGACCCACACCCGGGCCTCTGGCGCGACGGCCAGCAACTGGGCGCTGTCGAGGGCGTGGCGCGGCCAGAACTCGCCGAGGCTGGCCTCGCTGACCAGGCTCATCCGCTGGTTCCAGTCCGCGAGCAGCGCCCGGTAGGCTTCCATGTCGCGCAACTGCGCCCGCGTCGCGCCGGTCTGGGCCGCGAAGCCGGCCGCGTCCCGCATCGGGGCGTCAAGCAGCGCGGGGGCGGCGGACATGGGCCAGCAAAGCCGTGATGGCGCCGGGCGTGATGCCCTCGATGCGCGAAGCCTGGCCGAGGGTCGCCGGGCGCACGGCGGCCAGCCGCTCGCGCGCCTCGTTGGAAAGGCCGCCGACCCGGGCATAGTCGAGGTCGGCCGGCAGGCCCAGCCCCTCGTCGCGGCGGAAGGCTTCGACGTCGGCGTCCTGCCGGTCGAGATAGCCGGCATAGGCGGCATCGATCTCGATCTGCTCGCGCACCTCGGCCGGCCAGTCGCCGATCGCCGGCCAGAGCCGCGCGAGGTCGTCGAAGCCGATGTCGCGGTAGGCCAGCAGCTGGGTGAGGTCGCGGCGCTGGCCGTCGAAGTTGACCCGGAAGCCGGCGCGCTGCGCTTCGTCGGGCGTCAGCGTCAGCGAGCGCGCCGCGGCGCGCGCTGCCTCCAGCGCCCGGGCCTTGGCGGCGAAAGCGGCGGTTCGCCCGGCGCCAACCACACCCAGGGCCACGCCCTTGGCGGTGAGACGCTGGTCGGCGTTGTCGGCGCGCAGCCGCAGCCGGAACTCCGCGCGGCTGGTGAACATCCGGTAGGGCTCGGTGACGCCGCGGGTGACGAGGTCGTCGATCATCACCCCGATATAGGCCTCGTCGCGCCCGAAGCTCGCCGCCTCGGCGCCCGACGCGGCGCGCGCCGCGTTCAGCCCCGCGACCAGGCCTTGCGCGCCGGCCTCTTCGTAGCCGGTGGTGCCGTTGATCTGGCCGGCCAGGTAAAGGCCCGGCAGCCGCCGCGCCTCCAGCGCCGGCGTCAGCTCGCGCGGATCGACGTAGTCGTACTCGATCGCATAGCCGTAGCGGCGCACCGCCACCCGCTCCAGACCTGGGATGGTGCTCAGGAAGAGGTCCTGAGTCTCCTCCGAAACCGAGGTCGAGACGCCATTGGGATAGACGGTATCGTCGTCCAGCCCCTCCGGTTCCAGGAAGATCTGGTGGCTGCTGCGATCCGGAAAGCGCACCACCTTGTCCTCGATCGACGGGCAATAGCGCGGCCCGCGGCCGCCCAGCCGGCCCCCGTAGACCGCCGACTCAGCCAGGCGCTCGGCGATGATCCGGTGGGTCTCGGCGGTCGTGTAGGTGATCCCGCACTCGATCTGCGGGGTCTCGATCAGCCGGGTGAGGAACGAAAAGGGCGCCGGCTCGGCGTCGCCCGGCTGCATCTCCAGGCTCGCCCAGTCGATGGTCGAGCCATCGAGCCTGGCCGGCGTGCCGGTCTTCAGACGCCCCATGCGCAGGCCGAGGCCGTAGAGCCGGTCCGCCAGCCCGATCGCCGGGGCCTCGCCGACCCGGCCAGCCGGAATGCGCAGCTCGCCGCGGCAGATGACACCCTTCAGGAAGGTGCCTGTGGTCAGCACCACGCGGCCGGCGTCGTAGCGCGCGCCGCTGGCGCCCAGCACCCCGACAACCCGACCGTCCTCGATCGCCAGGTCCTCGACCGCCTCGGCGATGACCTCCAGCCCGGCCTGTTCGCGCAGCGCCGCCTGCATGGCTTCGCGATAGAGCTTCCGGTCGATCTGGGCGCGCGGGCCCCGAACCGCCGGCCCCTTGGAGCGGTTGAGCAGCCGGAACTGGATGCCCGCGACATCGGCAAGCCGGCCCATCAGGCCGTCCAGCGCATCGATCTCCCGCACCAGGTGGCCCTTGCCGAGCCCGCCGATCGCGGGGTTGCACGACATCTCGCCGATGGTCTCGAGCTTGTGGGTGAGCAGCAGGGTGCGGGCGCCGAAGCGCGCCGCCGCGGCCGCAGCCTCGCAGCCGGCGTGTCCCCCGCCGATCACGATCACATCCCAGGAAGCCATGGCCCCGCCTTACCGGACTTGGCGGCGGAAAGCGAGGTTGGCGCGCCGCCGCCACTGGCCTGCGAATCAAACGCGCCCTAGCATCACCTTGGAAGGCCGGCTCTTTGACATCGTTGACGCTTGCGCCAGCTGCCCCCGAGCGGGCAGGGGCGCCGTTATTTACGGTGATCTACGGTAAGGGGTGCGCCCGCGGACCCTCGCCAGCCGTGTTTCACGTGAAACAATCTGACGCCCGCGCCCAAAATGTTTCACGTGAAACACCCGGTCACTTGCCGATGCAGAAGCTGGAGAAGATCACATCCAGCACGTCCTCGGCCCCGATCCGGCCCGTCACCCGCTCCAGCGCCCGTGCGGCGAGGCGCAGGTCTTCCGCCGCCAGTTCCGGCTCCTCCAGCATGAAGTCGGCGCGGGCAAGATGGGCGAGGGCTTCGGCCAACAACCGGGCATGCCGCTCCCGCGTCACGGCGGGGAACTCAGCGCCCGTGAGGTCGGCCGCCACTCGGGCCGCCAACGCGTCGCGCAACTCGGCCACCCCCGCACCCGTCTCAGCCGACAGCGCCATCACACCCGCCTCCACCTCAGCCGCCCTTGATGCGGCGGCAGCCGCATCGCAGCCTGCAGCGAGGTCAGCCTTGTTGGTCAGCAGCAGGTCGCCCGCTCGCAAGACCCCGGCCGCCCGCCGCCACGCCCCGTCCGACCCGGCCCCGTCCACGACCCAGAGCCGCAGGTCCGCCTCCCGGGCCCAGGCGTCGGCGCGGCGGACACCTTCGCTCTCGATCGCGTCGTCGGTCTCGCGCAGGCCGGCCATGTCGGCCAGCAGCACCTTGTAGCCGGCCATCACCGCCGGCGCCTCGATCACGTCACGCGTGGTGCCGGGTAACGGCGTGACGATCGCGGCCTCTCGCGCCAGCAGGGCGTTGAAGAGCCGGCTCTTGCCCGCATTCGGGGCGCCGACCAGGGCAATGCGGTAGCCGTCGCGCACCCGCTCGCCGCGCCGCGCCTCGCCGAGACCGCGCTCGAGCGCGGCGGTGAGCGCCGCGATCCGGGGCCGGGCCCGCCCCGCAACGTCGGCTGGCAATTCCTCGTCCGGGAAATCGACCGCCGCTTCGAGGAAGGCCAGGGCCTCGGCGAGCATGGCCCGCCATTGCGCATGCCGGCGCCCCAGAGCCCCGCCCAGCTGGGCGACGGCCTGGCGCGCCTGGGCCTCGGTCTCGGCATCGATCAGGTCGGCCACGCCCTCGGCCTGGTCGAGGCCGAGCCGGCCGGCCTCGAAGGCGCGGCGGGTGAACTCGCCCGGCTCCGCCAGCCGCAGGCCCCGCGTGAGCAGGGCCGCTGTCGCCCGGCCAACCACCGCCGAGCCGCCGTGCAGGTGCAGCTCGGCGACGTCCTCGCCGGTGTAGCTGCCAGGGCCGGGGAACCAGAGCACCAGCGCCTGGTCGATGACATCACCCTGGCCGTCGCGCAGCTTGCGCACCGAGGCCTCGCGCGGCGCGGGCCGCCGCCCGGCCAGCGCCGCCAGCGCGGTCCCCGCGTCCGGCCCCGACATCCGCACCACCGCGACCGCCGCACGCCCCGCTGCCGTGGCCAGCGCGAAGATGGTGTCTCTCATGGTCGGGGCTTGCCGGTCCCCAGCCCGCCGGACGCGGCGGTCATCATCTTCATGAACTGCTCGGAGGCCTGGCCGCCGAACACCATCCAGTTCTTCATCAGCTCCTCGGGCGCGGCCATGGCGAGGTTGGCGCTGAGGCGCTTCTTCATTTCCTCGACCAGATGGTCGTTCAGCGCCGTCACGTCGGGCAGCCCCAGAAAAGCTCTTGCCTCGGCCGGCGTGCAATCAATCTCGACGTTCAGCTTCATGCGACCGCTCCCTCGCCGCGCAGGCTTCGTGTTATGGCGACCGGCGCGTGCGGCCCCTAGCCTATATCTGGGCCTAAATCTGGCGGCGCGCGGCGGCGGACACAAGCGCGGGAGGCGGCGATGGGCGACAAGGTAACAATCCAGACGCCGGACGGCGCTTTCTCCGCCTACGTCGCCCGCCCCGAGGCCGCGAAAGCCCCCGCCGTCGTGGTCATCCAGGAGATCTTCGGCGTCAACGCAGTGATGCGCGCCACCGCCGACGACTACGCCGCCCAGGGCTACCTCGCCATCTGCCCGGACCTGTTCTGGCGCATCGAGCCGGGCATCGACATCACCGACCAGTCGGAGGCCGAGTGGAAACGGGCCTTCGAGCTCTTCAGCGCCTTCGACGTGGACCTCGGCGTCAAGGACATCGCAGCCACCATCGACTTCATCCGCGCCGACGCGGGCTGCGCCGGCAAGGTTGGCGCGGTCGGCTTCTGCCTCGGCGGCCTGCTGGCCTTCCTCACCGCGACCCGCACCGACGTCGACGCGGCGGCCGGCTACTATGGCGTCGGCATCGAGCGGCACCTGGCCGAGGCGGACAAGCTCGCCGACCCGCTGATCCTGCACATCGCCGAGGAAGACCAGTTCGTGCCCAAGGAGGCGCAGGCGCTGATCCTGGCCTCGCTGAAAAACCACCCGCAGGTCGAGGTCTACAGCTACCCGGGCCGCAACCACGCCTTCGCCCGCATGGGCGGCGAGCACTACAGCGCCGGCGACGCAGCGACGGCCAACGCGCGCACCCTGGCCCTGTTCAAGAAGGCGCTCGCCTGATGCTGGCGATCCAGGCGGTCCGCGCCGGCGGGCCCGAAGTCCTCGAACCCGCCGAGTTGCCGCGGCCCGAGCCGGGCCCCGGCCAGGTGCTGGTGCGCCACGAGGCGATCGGTCTCAACTTCATCGACACTTACCAGCGCAGCGGCCTCTACCCGATGCGCTTCCCGGCCGTGCTCGGCCAGGAGGCGGCGGGCGTGGTCGAGGCGGTCGGCGACGGCGTCACCCGCTTCAAGCCCGGCGACCGCATCGCCTACAACGGCCAGATCGGGGCCTACGCCGAGTACCACGCCGTCGCTGCGGCGAGGGTCGTCGCCTTGCCGGAGAGCGTCAGCTTCGAGACGGCTGCAGCCTCCCTGCTCAAGGGCATGACCACCGAGTGCCTGGTGCGGCGCTGCTATCCGGTTGCGGCCGGCGAGACCATCCTGGTGCACGCGGCGGCCGGCGGAGTCGGCAGCCTCTTGGTGCAGTGGGGCAAGGCGCTGGGCGCGAGCGTGATCGGCACGGTGGGATCGGCCGAGAAGGCCGAGTTCGCCCGCGGCCTCGGCTGCGATCACGTGATCCTCTACCGCGACGAGGACGTGGCGGCGCGGGTCAAGGAGATCACCGGGGGCAAGGGCGTCCCGGTCGCCTACGACTCGGTGGGCAAAGACACGTTCGAAGCGTCGCTCAGCAGCCTGGCGCGGCGCGGCCTTTTCGTGACCTTCGGCAACGCGTCGGGTCCGGTCCCCGCGTTCGAGCCGCTGCGGCTGATGCGCGGCGGCTCGCTCTTCATGACCCGCCCCACCCTCTACGACTACACCGCAACGCCCGAGGAGCTGGACGAGAGCGCCGGCGCGCTCTTCCAGATGCTGGGCTCGGGCAAGCTGCACGTAGAGATCGGGCAACGCTTCAAGCTCGCCGACGCGCGAGCCGCGCATGAAGCGCTGGAAGGCCGCGCCACCATTGGCGCGACGGTGCTGATCCCTTAAGCGGGAGGCCCCCTTCGGCCCTGCGGGCCACTTCCCCCGTTGGGGGAAGAGACGCCGCCTCGGCCTAAGTGTTCATCGACTGGAAGAAGTCGTCGTTGGTCTTGGTCTGGCGCAGCTTGTCGAGCAGGAACTCGATCGCGTCCTGGGCCCCCATCGGGTTGACGATGCGGTGCAGGATGTAGGTCTTCTGCAGCCATTCCTTCGGGGTGATCAGCTCTTCCTTGCGGGTGCCGGACTTGATGATGTCGATCGCCGGCCAGATGCGCTTGTCGCCGATCTTGCGGTCCAGCATGATTTCCGCGTTACCGGTGCCCTTGAACTCTTCGAAGATCACCTCGTCCATGCGGCTGCCGGTATCGACCAGACCGGTGGCGATGATGGTCAGCGAGCCGCCTTCCTCGATGTTCCGCGCCGCGCCGAAGAAGCGCTTGGGCTTCTGCAGCGCATTGGCGTCGACGCCGCCGGTCAGCACCTTGCCCGAGGACGGCACGGTGGTGTTGTAGGCGCGGCCCAGGCGGGTGATCGAGTCGAGCAGGATCACCACGTCGCGCTTGTGCTCGACCAGGCGCTTGGCCTTCTCGATCACCATCTCGGCCACGGCCACGTGGCGGGTCGCCGGCTCGTCGAAGGTCGAGGAGATCACCTCGCCCTTCACCGTGCGCTGCATGTCGGTGACCTCCTCGGGCCGCTCGTCGACCAGGAGGACGATCAGGTAGCACTCGGGGTGGTTGGTCTCGATCGACTTGGCGATGTTCTGCAGCATCACCGTCTTGCCAACGCGCGGCGGCGAGATGATCAGGCAGCGCTGGCCCTTGCCGATCGGCGCGACGATGTCGATGACCCGGCCGGTGCGGTCCTTCACCGTCGGATCGGGCAGCTCCATGGTCAGGCGCTTGTCCGGGTAGAGCGGCGTCAGGTTGTCGAAGAGCACCTTGTGGCGGACGTTGTCGGGGTTCTCGAAGTTGATCTGCGAGACGTTGGTGAGGGCGAAGTAGCGCTCGCCCTCCCGCGGCGCCCGGATGGCGCCGTCGACGGTGTCGCCGGTCCTGAGGCCGAACTTCCGGATCTGCGAGGGGCTGACATAGATGTCGTCCGGGCCAGCCAGGTAGTTGGCTTCGGGGCTGCGCAGGAAGCCGAAGCCGTCCTGCACCACTTCGAGAGTGCCGGAGCCGGAAATCTCGACGCCTTCTTCGGCAAGGATCTTCAGGATGGCGAACATCATGTCCTGCTTGCGCATGGCGTTCGCGTTTTCGATGTCGAGCTTCTCGCCGAACTCCAGCAGGTCGGCCGGGCTCTTCCTCTTCAGCTCCTGCAGCGACATGCTGGTGAGCGAGAGTGCGGCGATGGCCCGGGCGGCGCCCGAGGGCTCGTTGGATTCGGCCGAACCGTCGGCTTCTGCCTCGGTGGCTTCGGTCTCAGACGTGTCCGCGGCCTCGGTCTCGAGGGCGGACGTTTCAATTTCAGTGGTGTCGGACATGGATGACTTTACGGTTGGTCGGCCGGGCGCAAAGGCGCGCCCGCCGGAAGTGAACTTCGTGGATGTCGCGCTCGTTTCGGTCGTCTGAAACTGCGCGGGGAAGATCAGGGGGCCGGCGCGTCTGCGCCTTGGGCGGCGCGCCGGGTGGATGCGGGGGCAGCCCGAACAAGTCGGACTACGCCCCAGCGGAACCACATGAGAGGCGCCGCGTCAAGTTGCAGTCCGTGTGGACGCACTGCACATCGACCCCTCCCCTCCAAGTCTCAGGGCGCTGGAGGACTGTCCTAGAACGCGAATTTGGTCGTAATCGCCAGGATCATCACGATGGCCGCCAGGAACGGCAGCTCGTTGGTGGCGCGCCAGAAGCGTTCGGAGCGGTCGCGGCGGCCGGCGGCCAGGGCCCGCCGCGCACGACCCAGATAATGGTGCCAGGTGGTCAGGAAAACCACCCCGGCCAATTTGGTCAGCATCCAGGGGGTCAGCAGGAAGGCCCAGCCCCACATCTGCTGGGTGGCGTCGAACCAGATCAGGGTCAGGCCCAGCACCCAGACGGCGATCATCGCCGGGTTCATGATGATCCGATAGAGCTTGGCCTCCATCACCTTGAAGGTCTCGTCCATCTCCGAGCCAGGCGTGGACTTGGTCTGGTAGGCGAAAAGCCGCGGCAGATAGAGCAGGCCCGCCATCCAGGCGATCACGGCGATGATGTGCAGGCCGATCAAGAGGTTGTGGTAGAAACTCAGGTGCATCAGGCCGCCTCTGCCCGTCCGCGGCCACAGCGGCTGAAGCCCTCGGCGCAGCCGAATCCGCCCCCCGCAAGCTGGCCCGCGAGCATGGTCTGCGTCAGCTCCGCCAGGGCGTCGATGAAGCGCGGGTGCGTGCCCAGCGCCGGCACGCGGATGTAGGGCGCGGCGCCGGCGCGGCGGGCGACCTCGGCATAGTCGCGATCGAGCTCGACCAGCGTCTCGACGTGCTCGGAGACGAAGGCAATAGGGTCAATCAGAACGCCCAGGCCCTCGGCGCCGGCGCGCTCGATCTCCTCGATGGTCGAGGGCCCGATCCACTTCATCGGTCCGACCCGGCTCTGGTAGCAGACGCGCCAGTCCCAGCTCGCATCCAGCCGCTCGGCCACCTTGGCGCAGCTGCGCTCGATCTGCCACTGATAGGGGTCGCCGCCGACCGCGATCTTCTCCGGCAGGCCATGGGCGGAGAACAGCAGCCGCACCTTCGCCGGCGATCCCGCCGCGCGCCAGGCGTCAAGGATCAGCGCCGCGTGGGCGTCCGCCAGGGCCGCGTTCTCGAAATAGCAGCACACCCCGTGCTGGCGCCCGCCACCCTGGTAGGCGCGGCTCCAGGCCCCGTAGGAGGAGCCGGTGGTGGTGGTGGAGAACTGGGGGTAGAGCGGCAGCAGCACCACGTCGTCCGGTGCGAAGGCCGCGACCTCGGCCGCGGTTTCGGCGGTGAACGGGCGCCAGTAGCGCATCGCCATGAACACCTTCACCTCGTCGCCCGGCCGCAGCTGGGCCAGCCGCGCCTGCAGCGCAGTTGCCTGCGCACCGGTCTCAGCGTTGAGCGGCGAGCCGCCGCCCATCACCGCGTAATTGGCCTTGGCGGATTTCTCCCGAACGCGAGAGATCAGCTCGGCGAGGCCCAGTCGGAGCGGCGCCGGCCCCGCGATGATAGCCGGATCGGCGAAGAGGTTGCGCAGGAACGGCCGCACCGCGTCCGGCCCATCCGGGCCGCCAAGGTTGAACAGCACGACCGCGATCCGGCTCATCCGTTGCGCCAGGCCGTCACCTGGGCGACCGCGACGGCGATGTTCTCGATCGGCGTGTCGAGGTGGACGCCGTGCCCGAGGTTGAACACGTAGGGACCGCCCGACCAGGCTTCGAGCAACTCGTCGATCCGCTTCGTCATCGCCGGCCCGCCGGCGCGCAGCAGGTCCGGGTCGAGCGCCCCCTGGATCGCTACCCTAGACTGCAGCGTGCGACCGAACTCGAGCGGCGTCGCCGTGCCCAGGCTGATGGCCTGCACGCCGGTCGCCTCAACGTACGGCTCGATCAAGCCCAGCGCCGCCTCGCGCGGGAAGCCGATCACCGGCGCGGTGACACCCAGCGCCCGCAAACCCTCGACGATGCGGGCGTGCGGGCGGATCACCAGCCGTTCGAACAGCGCCGGCTCTGGCAACGACTCGGCCCAGCTCTCGAAGATCTGCAGCGCCTGGGCGCCGGCTCCAGCCTGCATGGCGAGATAGGGGATCGTCGCCTCGGCGAGCAGATCGACCAGGGCCTCGACCCGCGCCGGCTCGGCGAGCGCCATTGCCTTGGCCTTGGCCCTGCCTTCGACCCCGCCAAAGCCGACCAGCATGTAGGTGGCGAGCGTCCAGGGTCCGCCGGCGAAGCCGATCAGCGCCCGCTCTGGCTCCAACTCGGCGCGCACCCGCCGCAGCGTCTCGCCGACGTAGGCGAGGCTCTCCGGCACCGCGGTGATCGCATCCCGCATGGCATCCAGTGACGGCATCGCCTCCAGCCGCGGGCCTTCGCCGGTCTCGAACCACACGTCCTGGCCTAGCGCGAGGGTGAGGACGAAGATGTCTGCGAAGACGATGGCGGCGTCGTAAGCGAAGCGGCGCATCGGCTGCAGCGTCACCTCGGCGGCGATCTGCGGGTCGGCGCAGAGGGCAAGCATGCCTTTCGTGCTCTTCACCGACGCCCTGAGCGCGCGGTATTCCGGAAGGCAGCGCCCAGCCTGGCGCATGAACCAGATGGGTGGCCGTTCGACCGGTTCGCGATCGATGGCCCGGAGGAAGAGCGGACGGGATGAAGTCATGAGCGTCTTTAAATCGATAGCCAGGGCCACGCTCAAGGCCCGCTGTTCGCCCCGGTCCTGCCTTCACTCTTAATAAAAAGTTAAATTTTGATTTGAGGAGGTAGTGAGGCAGGGCGCCGCAGGGGACAGACGCTCCGTGGGCGAGAGCCTCTCCCCGAACGAACCCTGTTCGATCACAGACCTCTGCGCTGGGTGGCCGCGCCTGTGGATTGCGGTGACAACGCGGCAAGCTATTGTTCCGGCGCGCCTGGCGGCCGATGGCTTGCGGGCGCCAACCGAGAGCAACCTGATTGTCCACTGTCATGCCAGACCCAGCCAACGACGTGTTCCACCGGGCGGCAGGGCTGGGGACGGGCAGCGGATGCTTGGACGGGTTTTCCCCCTCGGGACACAGGCCGGCGAAAAACGGCCGATTCCATCCACTCCCGCGAGCCTTCAGCAGGGGCCTGGTTAACCATTCGTTAACCCTCCGTGCACCGCTTTCACCCCAGGAATCTTTCGGGCGCGCCGCATGAGCGCGCCGGTGCGCCTGGCCACCTACTTCCATGTCCACCTCGTTTCGGACTCCACCGGCGAGACGCTGAACGCCCTGGCGAGGGCCGCCTGCGCCCGTTTTACCAACGTGCTGCCGATCGAGCACATCTACGCCCTGGTCCGTTCGCCCCGGCAGCTGGAGCGGGCGCTAGAGGAGATCGCTAACGCGCCCGGCATCGTGCTGCACACCATCATCGACCCGGCGCTGCGCGGCGCGCTGGAAGTCGGGTGCCAGAAAGCCGACATGCCCTGCATCGCGGCGCTAGATCCGCTGGTCTCGGCGCTGTCGCGCTATCTGGGCGCCCCGCTTTCGACCCAGGTCGGGGCGCAATATGCGCTGGACGCTGACTACTTCAACCGGATGGACGCGTTGAACTACGCCATCGGCCACGACGACGGCCAGGGCGGCCAGGACCTGGAGCGCGCCGACGTGATCCTGGTCGGGGTCTCGCGCACCTCCAAGACGCCGACCTGCATCTACCTGGCGCACCGCGGCGTACGCGCCGCCAACGTGCCGCTGGTGCCGGCCGGCCAGGTTCCGCCGAAGCTGCAGGGGGTGAAGAGCGTGCCGATCGTGGCGCTGAGCCTCGCGCCCGACCGGCTACTGGAGATCCGCCGCAACCGCCTGCGCAGCCTCAATGAGCAGCGCGAGAGCAGCTATGTCGACACTGACGCGGTGCGCCAGGAAGTGATCCAGGCGCGGCGGCTGTTCGAACGCGAGGGCTGGCCGGTGATCGACGTGACCCGCCGCTCGGTGGAAGAGACGGCGGCGGCGGTGATCAACATCCTCTCCGCCGGTCGCGGCCAGGTCGAGGTGCTGGGGTGAAGCGCATCGTGCTGGCCTCGAAGAGCGCCTCACGCGCCGCCCTCCTGGCAGGCGCCAGGGTGGCGTTCGAGGCGGTCGACTCGGGGGTCGACGAGGCCAAGCTGAAGGCGCGGCTGCTGGATGAGGGCGCGGGGCCGGCCAAGATCGCCGGCGAGCTGGCGGAGGCCAAGGCGCTGGCTGTCTCGTTGAGGATGCCGGACGCCATCGTCATCGGGGCTGACCAGACGCTGGAGCTGGACGGGCTGCTGTTCGACAAGGCCGCGAGTCTTTCCGAAGCCCGCGAGCGGCTGGCGAGCCTGCGCGGGCAGCGGCACGAGCTGCACTCGGCGGTGGCGGCGGCCGAGGGCGGCCGGGTGGTCTGGCGGGTCAGCGAAAGCCCGGCGCTGACCATGCGCGACTTCTCCGACACCTACCTCGACGGCTACCTGGCCCGGAACGGGGTGACGCTGCTGGGCTCGGTCGGCTGCTACATGCTGGAAGGCGAGGGCGCGCAGCTGTTTGAGGCGATCGATGGCGACTACTTCGCCGTCCTGGGCCTGCCGCTGTTGCCGCTGCTGGCTTTCCTGCGCCGCGAAGGCGCGCTCACGGCATGAGCCTCACAGGTGCGGCCGTGGTCGCTGGCGTGGTCGGCTCGCCGGTTACCCATTCGCTCAGCCCGCTGATTCACAACGCCTGGATCGCGGCGGCAGGGCTGGACGCCGTCTACGCCCCGTTTTCCCCGCCGCCGGAACACGCCGAAGCGTTCATCCAGGGCCTGCGGGGCGGCGCCATGCGGGGCCTCAACGTCACCGTGCCCTACAAGGAGATCGCCCTGGCGCTGGCGAACCGCATCTCCGCCAGCGCCAGCCGCGCCGGCGCGGCCAACATCCTGGTGTTCGAGCGCGACGGCGAGATTTTCGCCGACAACAGCGACGGCCTCGGCATGCTGGCCGCCCTCACCGAGCAGGCGCCCGACTTCGATGTGGCTGAGGGGCCGGCGGTCATCCTTGGCGCTGGTGGCGCGGCGCGGGGCGCGGCCGCCGCGCTGGCTGACGCCGGAACGCCGGAAATTCGCCTGGTCAACCGCACGCCCGCCCACGCTGAGGTCCTTGCTGCGGCGGTCGGCGGGCCGTGCCGTATTGCGGACCCGGACCGCGCCTTCGAGGGCGTCCGGCTTATCGTCAACGCCACGACGCTCGGGCTCGGCGGCGGCGAAGGTCCGCCGGCGGTGCTGAAGCCGGGCATCGTCGTGCTCGACATGGTCTACCGTCCGTTGCGCACCGAGTTCCTGGCCCGCGCCGCGGCAGCCGGCTGCGTCACGGTGGATGGTCTCGCCATGCTGATCGGCCAGGCCGCGCCCTCGTTCGAGGCCTTCTTCGGCCGCCCGCCGCCGCCGATGGATGTCCGCGCCCTCTGTCTCGCCGCCCTCGGAGAAGCCTAAGATGGGAGAAAGCTAGATGATCACCCTCGGCCTCACCGGTTCGATCGGCATGGGCAAGTCGGCCACAGCGGCCATGTTCGCCGAAGCCGGTTGCCCGGTCTACGACGCCGACGCCGAGGTGCACCGGCTCTATGCGGCCGGCGGCGCAGCCGTGGCCCCGGTCGCGGCGGCCTTCCCGGGCGTCGAGGAAGCCGGCGCCATCAACCGCGCCAGGCTCTCGGCCCGTGTGGTCGGCAACGATGCCGAGCTGAAGCGGCTGACCAGCATCGTCTACCCGCTGATGGGCGAGAACCGCCGCGCCTTCTTCGCCAAGGCCGAGGCGGATGGGGTGCAGATCATCGTGCTCGACATCCCGCTGCTCTACGAGACCGGCGGCGAGCGCAACGTCGATGCCGTGGTGGTGGTCTCCGCCCCGGCCGACGTGCAGCGCGCCCGGGTGCTGGCCCGCGAGGACATGAACGGAGAGAAGCTGGACGCCATCCTCGCCCGCCAGATGGCCGACGTGGAGAAGCGCGCCCGCGCCCACTTCATCGTCGACACCAGCCGCGGGTTCGATGCGGCGCGTGAGCAGGTGCGCGACATCATCGCCGAGCTGAAGACCCCCGATTGGCGCGCCCGCCGCCTTGAAGGGGCCGCCGAACAGCGCAACTAAGAAGGCGATGGCGCGCGAGATCATCCTCGATACCGAGACCACCGGGCTCGACCCCCGAAGCGGCCACCGGCTGATCGAAATCGCCTGCGTCGAGCTCGACGACCTGATCCCGACCGGCCGCTCGTTCCACCGCTACATCGATCCCGAGCGCGACATCGACATCGAGGCCGAGCGCGTGCACGGGCTTTCCGCCTCATTCCTGCGTGGTAAGCCGAAATTCGCCGAGCCGGAGGTGATGGACGCCTTTCTGGCCTTCGTCGAAGGCGCCACGCTGATCGCCCACAACGCCGCCTTCGACCGCGACTTCCTCAATGCCGAGCTGGAGCGCGCCGGCCGCGCCGGCTTCACCGCCGCCCAGTGGATCGACACCCTGGGCATGGCCCAGAAGCGCTTCCCCGGCATGTACAACTCGCTGGATGCGCTCTGTAAGCGCTTCAAGATCTCGCTGGCCGAGCGCGAGAAACACGGCGCGCTGATCGACTGCAAGCTCCTGGCCAACGTGTACCTGGAGCTGCGCGGCGGCCGCGAGCGGGTGCTCGACCTGCAGACTTCCGGGTCCTCGCGCTACATGGCCGCCGCCACCGCGCGCCCCGACTATGGCGTCCGTCCGCGAGCGCTGGCGCTGCGTTCCAGCGACGCCGAGCGCGCCCTCCACATCGAATTCATCCACCGCACCCTGAAGGACGCGGCGCTCTGGTTGCAGTTCGACGAATTGGTGGTGAGCGCCGCCTAGCGATCCATCTCCCGGGAGGGAGAAGGGTGCTCGACGCACGGCCCGATTCTTGCTCTCCTGCGGGCATGACTGGTCCGATTGATCCGATTAGGCCCGTGAGACTGATCCGCCGCGAGCCGCAGCAGCAGGCCGCTGACGAAGGCGACGACGGCGCGACGCTGAACGTCAACATCAACGTCAGCGCCCCGCCGCCGCCAGATCCCGCCGCGCCCCCGCCGCGCCAGCCCGTCCCCAACACCCAGACCCATCTGATCGCCCAGGAAGCCCGGGTGCGCGGCCTGCGCGGCGGGCCGAACACGCTGGAGGCGGCGCGCAGCGCCTATCTGGAAGCCGAGTGGCGCGGCCCCAACGATCGCCGCGCCAAGGCCGGCAAGATCACCAAGACCGAGATCTGACGTGGACGACGCCTCCGCCAAGATCGACCAGCGCGTCGAGAGCCTGGGCGGCTGGCGCGGCAAGACGCTGGCGCACATCCGCCAGCTGATCCACGACGCCGACCCCGAGGTGGTCGAAGAGTGGAAGTGGGAGAAGCCGAAGTCTCCCGGCGTGCCGATCTTCTCCCACGACGGCATCCTCTGCACCGGCGAGTCGTACAAGGAGGTGGTGAAGTTCACCTTCGCCCGCGGCGCGGCGCTCGACGACCCGGCGGGGCTGTTCAATTCCAGCCTGGAAGGCAATGTCCGCCGCGCCATCGACATCCGCGAAGGCGATCAGGTCGACGAAGCCGCCTTCAAGGCGCTGATCCGGGCCGCTGTGGCGGCGAACGCGGCGGTGATTGCCCAACGGAAAGCCAAGAAGAAGTAAGACCCCCCGCCCCATTGCGGGCGGGGAGGTCACTGCGCCGCCGGGTCGGCTACCGGTTCGACTTCGATGTCCTTCGGGGTGATCAGGCGGCCCAGCTTGGGCTTCAGCCAGGCCTCGAAGTCATCGACGATCTCGTAGACGACGGGCACCAGGATCAGCGACAGGGCGGTCGAGGTGATCAGGCCGCCGATCACCGCCACCGCCATCGGCTGGCGAAACTCCGAGCCGACGCCGAGACCCAGCGCTGTCGGAAGCATGCCGGCCATCATGGCCAGGGTGGTCATCACGATCGGCCGGGCCCGTTCGCGGCAGGCTTCCATCAGCGCCTCGCGCTGGGTGGCGCCGTCGCGCTCGCGCTCGATGGCGTACTCGACCAGCAGGATCGAGTTCTTCGCCGCGATGCCCATCAGCATGAAGAGGCCGATCATCGACGGGATCGACAGCTCGGAGTGCCAGAGCAGCAGGGCGACGAAGGCCCCGGCCAGCGACAGCGGCAGGGCCGAGAGGATGGTCACCGGTTTGAAGAAGCTGCCGAACAGCAGCACCATGACGCCATAGACCAGGCTGACGCCGGCGAAGAGGGCGATCAGGAAGCCACTGAAGAGCTGGTTCTGCGCCTGCTGGTTGCCGAAGTTGAGTTCGTGGATCACGCCCGGCGGCAGGTTGTGCATGATCGGCAGCTTGGCCACCTCGGCGTTGGCCTGGCTGAGCGCCGCGCCGTTGGTGAGATCGCCGAGGACGATGATGTCGTCGCGGCGGTCGTAGCGGGTGATCTGAGCCGGGCCGGCCTGGAAGTAGACGTCGGCGACGCTGCCCAGGGTGGTGAAGCCGCCGTTGGCGGTCGGCACGCGCAGATCCTTCAGGGTCGGCAAGCTGGTGCGGGCGCTGTCGGGCAGTCGCACCCGGATCGGGATGCGCCGCTCGCCGATATCGAGCTTGGCGACGTTGGCGTCGATGTCGCCGACCGTCGCGACGCGGGCGACCTGGGCGATGGTTTCGGCGCTGACCCCCAGCCGGGCCGCATCCTCGGGCCGTGGGCGGATGATCACCTCCGGCGCGGGCGGCGAGGTGGCGGGCCGCGGGTCGGCGAGGCTGGGCACGGTCGCCATCTCGCGCTGCAACTCCAGCGCGGCGGCGTCCAGCCCCTCGCCGGTGTCGCTGGAGAGCACCTCGTTGACGGTCGCGCCGCCGAAGCCGTTGCCCTCGAAGGTGACGCGGGCGTCGGGGATCTGGTGCAGCAGCGGGCGCAGCCGATCGCGGATCTGCGGCACCTTGGCGGCCCGCACCGGGTTCAGCACCGCGACCGCCACCGCCTCGGTGACACCGGACACCGACGTCGCGCCCGGGCCACCACCGCCACCACCGCCGCCGCCGATCGCGGTGAAGACGTGCAGGGTCTCCGGCTGCTTGGCCAGCAGGGCGGCGAGCTTGGTCAGCGCCTGGCGGGTGTCATCAATGGTGGAGCCCGGCGGCGTCTCGACGTCGACCTGGTAGTAGTTGTCGTTGCCTTCCGGCTGCAGCCCCTTGGGCACCACGGCGACGGCCAGGAAGACCGACAGGAAGAAGATGGAGCCGCCCAGCACCACCGAGGCGATCCGGTGGTCGAGCGCCCAGTTCAGGGTGCTGAGATAGAAGCGCGGCAGCGACCCGCGCGGCTTCGGCTTTTTCGGCACCAGGAAGTAGGCGGCCAGCAGCGGCGTCAGCAGCCGCGCCACCACCAGCGAGAACAGCACCGCCACCGAGACGGTGAGGCCGAACTCACGGAAGAACTGCCCGGGGATGCCGGGCATGAAGGAGACCGGCAGGAACACCACGACGATGGCCGCCGTGGTCGCCACCACGGCCAGGCCGATCTGGTCGGCGCCCTCCATGGCGGCCGCGTAGGGCCGCATGCCGATGTAGACCCGTTTCTCGATATTCTCGATCTCGACGATGGCGTCGTCGACGAGGATGCCGATCACCAGCGTCAGGGCGAGCAGCGAGACCAGGTCGAGGCTGAAGCCGACCAGCGCCATGAACGAGAAGGCCGGGATCAGCGAGACCGGCATGGCCACGGCGGTGACCGCCGTCGCGCGCCAGTCACGCAGGAAGATCCACACCACGAAGGCGGCCAGCAGCATGCCTTCCAGCATCGTCTCCTCGGTGGCCTCGAAGCCGCCGCGGGTGGAATCGACATTGGAGACGATCTTGCGAATGACAATTTCGGGGTGGGCCGCCGGCATGGCTGGGGCGCCGAAGTGGGCCGGCGTGCCGTGCACCAGGTCGTGAAGGGCGGCGTCGACGCCGTCCTCGGTGCGCACGTCGCTGGCCTCCTTGGTCTTGGTCACCTGGAAGGCGACCACCGGGCGGCCGTCGTACCTGGCTTCCGTGCGCACCTCGGCGGTGCCGTCGCCGACGTCGGCGACATCGGAGAGCTTGACCTGCCGACCGCCGTTGCCGGGCAGGGTGATGTTGCGCACCTGGTCGACCGTGGTCGCGGCGCCCAGCACCCTGAGGGTTTGCTCACGGCCGCCGACCTGCACCCGCCCGCCGGCGGCGTCCTGGCTGACGCTCTCCAGCGCCGCATTGATCTGCGGCGCGGTGACGCCCTGCGCCGCCATCCGCGCCGGGTCGATGACCACGTTGATCTCGCGGTCGACCCCCCCCACGCGCTGCACCTGCCCGACGCCGTCGACCCCCTGCAGGACGCGGGCGATGTCGTTGTCGACGATCCAGGAGAGGTCGGCGTCGGACAGGGTGGCGCATGGCGCATGCAGGCACGGCGCTGGCGCCACCGCGTAAGTGATGATCGGCTGGTCGTCGAAATCGAAGCGCGAGACGGTCGGCGGATCGATCTCGCGCGGCAGCTGCGCGCGCACCGCGTCGATCCTGGCGCGGACATCGTCCTCGGCCTTGATCATGTTGGTGCCGAGGTTGAACTGGATGCGGGTCGAGGAATCCCCCTGCGACACGGTCGAGGCGATGGTCTGCACGTCCTCGACGCCGGCCAGCGCATCCTCGACCGGGCGCGTCACCTGGGTCTTCAGCTCCGACGGCGCGGCGCCGGACTGGGTGACGTCGACGATCACCACCGGGAACTCGACGTCCGGGTAGTTCTTGATCGGCAAGGTCAGGTAGCAGAGCAGGCCGGCGATCACGAGCGCCAGGAACAGCACCGCGACCGGCGTCGGGTTGCGGATCGCCCAGGCGGATATGCGCAGCTGCCGGGTCGCGCCGGCCTCGTCTCCGCGCAGGAAGCTCATGGAGCGGCGCCCGACCAGTCGGGCCTGATGTAGTCGCCCGGCAGTAGCTGGGCGGCCGCCTTGGCGACCACGGTCTGGCCGGCGGCCGGGCCGGAGAGTAGCTCGACATAGCCGCCGCCGCGCTCGCCGGTGCGCACCGGCGTCTGGCTGACCTTGCCGTCCGCGGCCACGGTCATCACCGAGGCGCCGCTGGCGTCATAGCGCACCGCGGTCTCCGGCACGGCCACGACGGCGCGGCTCAGGTCTTCGAAGCTGGCCTGGGCGTAGCCGCCGGCGCGGATGTCCGGCCGCACCGGCAGGCTGATGCGCACGTGGCCCAGCCGCGTGGTCGTGTCGACCCGCGGACTGACCAGCCGCACGACGCCGTCGGCCGTGGTGGCGTCGGCCAGAGTCACCTTGGCCCGCAGGCCCGGCCGCATCTGGGCGAAATCGCCCTCGGCGATGTCGGCGAAGAGCTCGATCTGGCCATCTTGCGCCATCACGAACCAGGCCGTGCCGCCGGCGCCGGAGATGTCACCGAGGTTGACGTTGCGCTGGATGATCTGGCCGGAGACCGGCGCTCGGATGGTCATGTGGGCCAGCCGCGTCTGCATCTCGAGCACCGCGGCTTCCTGGGCCGTCACCGCGGCCCTGGCGTTGGTGGCGGTGAAGCGGCGATCCTGCACCTGCTCGGTGGCGAGGATGCCTTGCGTGTCCAAACCCTTGACCCGGTCGGCCTCGGCCTGGCGCTCGTCGGCGGTGGCCTTCAACGCGTTGACCTGGGCGACCTGCTGGTCGAGCTGGGCCTGCAGGATCGAGCCGTCGAGCTGCGCCAGCGGCTGGCCGGCGCGCACCCAGTCGCCTTCCTCCACGTAGAGCTTGGCGACGCGGTAGCCGGCGAGGTCGGGGCTGACCTCCACCTGCTGGCGCGGCGCCAGCAGGCCGGAGGTGACGAGGCCGCCGGCGATCGGGCGCATCTCCACCTTCACCACACTGACGGTGCGGGCCTGCTGCTGCTGCGGCGAGGTTCCGTTCGTGGCGGGCTGCGGGCCACCGCAGGCGGCCAGAGCCAGCGCCAGCACGGCGCCAATCCCGAGTTTCGCTGTCATCCCCGATCTCATGGCGAACGGGCTACCGTTGTGAGGGTCTGGTAGTCCCATCCGCCGCCGAGCGCCTTATAGGTCTGGACCGCGCGGCGCAACGCCTGCACCCGCTCGGCCGTAAGCTGCGCGCGGTTGGTCCGCCACGCCTGTTCGGCCGATAGCAGGGCCGTTATGTCGTCCAATCCCAGCTTGTAGCGCACCTGCGCCGCGTCATAGGCCCGGCGCGAGCGCGCCTCGCCATCGGTGAGCAGGACGATCCGCCGCTCGTCGGCCGACAGCTCGACCAGGGCGTTCTCCGCATCACCATAGGCGTTCTGCACCGCCTGCTCGTAGGCGATCACCGCTTCTTCGGTGCGGGCGCTCTGCACCTTGGCGTCCTGCAGCAGGCGCGGGATGTCGAGCACCGGCTGGCTGATGCCGATGCCGTACGACCAGTAGTCGGTGTTGGTGGTCTGGGTCTGCGGAAACAGCATCAGCGTCGCCAGATCGGCGATGCCGACGCCGGGCGCGATCTGACGGGCGATGCCGATGGCCGGGTTCAAGGTCAGGTTGGGAAACAGCTCGTCCTTGGCGAGCTTGGTGTTGATCACCTGGGCCCGCATCTTCTCCTCGGCCTCCCGCACGTCGGGACGGCGCTGCAGCAGCTCACCGGGCACGGCCTCGGGAAGCGGCGGCGGGTCGGGCGCCGTCGCCGTCAGCGGCAGGTTTTCCACCGGCTCGGTGCCGCGCCCGACCAGGATCAGCAGCAGCCGCTGCGCCGCGTGCTGCTGCGAGGTCAGGTCCTCGACCTGGGACTTGGCCAGCGCCAGGTCGCCGGCGATGCGGTCGGCGTCGGAGCGGGGGCCGAGGCCCAGCTGTGCCTTGGCGTCGGCGACATGGTAGAGCTGCTGCTCGATGCGCAGCGACTCGTTGGCGTCATCCAGTTGGACCGCCAGCCCGCGGGCCTGGAAGTAGCTGTCCGCCACATTGGCCACGAGCGCTGCGCGGGCGCTCTCGATGTCGAAGCGGGTTGCGTTGTAGGTCGCCTTGGCCGAGCGGCGGGCGTCGGCGAGGGCCCCCAGGAAGTCGAGCTCCCAGCTCACTTTGAAATTGCCCACGTCGCTTTCGGACGTGCCGCCGACCGGGATCAGCGAGGAGGGGGCGGCGCCGATGGCGGCGGTGTGCGTGCGGGTGGTCGAGCCGCTGAAATTGCCGGTCGGATAGGTCTGGTCGATGCTCGAGTTGCGGGTCGCCATGGCTTCGCGCAGCCGGGCGATCTGGGTCTTCACGTCCGGGCTGGCCCTCAGCGCCTGGTCTTCCAGGCCGTTCAGCTCGTTGTCGCCGAACACCAGCCACCAGTGGTCTAGCTGCAACGGGCTCAGCGCGGAGGTCCCGGCGGGGGCTTCGTAGGTGGCGGGCAGGGTCAGGTTGGGCTTGCGGGCGTCGGACGCGCACGCGCCCAGCGCCAGCGCCGCAGCGCCAGCGAGCAAGGTCATTGCAACGCGGCCCGTCTTCACCGTCGGCCCCCTAAGCGGACGTCGAATCATCGAAGGATAAGGCAATCCCTGCGCA
>DATAVF010000315.1:0-2237 GCA_036267835.1 Caulobacteraceae bacterium
TTGGCGACGGATGGGTTCCTGAACTGAGCGCAGAAAAGCGCTTGATAGTCGTTTGTGTTCCCGCTGCGAGCCGCGGTCACTTGGTAGCGGCGCGGACGCTTAAAGCGGCGCGCAAACCTCTTTCAGCCAGGCCCGCACGTCCGGCTCCACGCTTGGGCCGATCACCGCCAGCACCCTGGCGTGGTAGGCGTCCATCTGGGCGCGCTCTTCGGCGGTCAGCATATCGGTGTCGATCAGGTTGCGGTCGATCGGCGCCAGCGTCAGCGTCTCGAAGCCCAGCATCGGCCGCTCGCCGCCCGGGATCGGCGCCGGCGGGGTGACGAACTGCAGGTTCTCGATGCGGATGCCGTAGGCGCCTTCCTTGTAGTAGCCGGGCTCGTTGGAGACGATCATGCCAGGGCGCAGGGCCACGCTGTTGGGCAGCTTGGAGATGCGCTGCGGGCCCTCGTGGACTCCCAGATACGACCCCACGCCGTGGCCGGTGCCGTGGTCGAAGTCGAGGCCGGCGGCCCAGAGCGGGGTGCGCGCCAGAGCGTCGAGCGCCGAGCCGGTCGTGCCGGCCGGGAAGCGCACCCGCGCCAGCGCCAAATGGCCCTTCAGCACCAGGGTGAAGCGCTCGCGCATCTCCTGCGTCGGGATCCCGATGGCGACGGTGCGGGTGACGTCGGTGGTGCCGTCGAGGTACTGGGCCCCTGAGTCGACCAGCAGCAGCGTGCCGGTCTGCAGGCGCCGCGCCAGGCGGTCGGTCGGGCGGTAGTGGACGACGGCGCCGTTGGGGCCGGCGCCGGCGATGGTATCGAACGACAGGTCCTTCAGCGCCCCGGTGGCTTCGCGGAAGCCTTCCAGCTTGCGCACCACGTCAGGCTCGCCGGGCAGGTCGCGGACGGCTTCGGTGGCGATCCAGTGCAGGAAGCGGGCGAGGGCGCCGCCGTCGCGGATGTGGGCCTGGCGCGCGCCTTCGATCTCGACGGCGTTCTTGCAGGCACGGGGCAGCGCCGTGGGATCGGCGCCGCGCACCACGGTGGCGCCCGCCTGCTCCAGCGCTTCGAAGAACCAGGCTGACGATTGGCCGGCGTCGACCAGCACCCGACGGCCCGAAAGGTCGGCGAGCGCGCCTGGCAGGGCCTCGGGCGGCTCCAGCGAGACGGCGTTGCCGAGCCAGGCCGGCAGGTCCGGCGTCACCTTGGCCGGGTCGAGGAAAAGCCGGGCCGTACCGTCGGCGTTGAGGATGGTCTGCGACAGCGGCAGCGGCGAGCGGATCACGTCGCCGCCGCGCATGTTGAAGAGCCAGGCGGACGAGGCTGGCGCGGTGATCAGCGCCGCGTCCGCGCCCTGCTCGGTCAGGCTCCTGCCGACGCGCTCGCGCTTGGCGGCCGAGTCCTCGCCGGAGAACTCGGCGCGGTGCGGCGAGACGGCGGCCTGCGGCTGGGCCGGGCGCTGGGCGCCCCAGGCGGCGTCGAGCGGGTTGTCGGCCACAGGCTTCAGCGCCGCGCCGGCCTTGGCGGCGGCGGACTTGAGCCGCTCCAGCGCCTCGGGGCTGTGCAGCTTGGGGTCATAGCCGATGGTCCAGCCGGCCTGCGCCCCGCTGGCCAGGTAGGCCGGCACGCCGCCCTCGACGAGGTCGCGCACTTCGAAGAGGTCGGTATCGACCTGGTCGCGCACCTGCAGGGTGTAGCGGCCATCGACGAAGATCGCCGCCTTGTCCTTCAGCACCACCGCCGCCCCGGCCGAGCCGGTGAAGCCGGTGGCCCAGGCGAGGCGGTCGTTGGCCTCGGGCAGATATTCGTTCTGGTGCTCGTCCTCGTGCGGAATGAGGAAGCCGTCGAGCCCCTGGCGGGCCGTGGCCTCGCGGATCAGCGGCAGGTGCAGGGTCCCGAACGAGGGATCGGCGTGGTCTTCGAAAGTCTGGCGCGTGAAGGAGACTTAAGCCCGCTGGAGCACCAGCGCCACCCAGGCGTCGCGGCGGATGGCGAAGCGGACGCGGAAGCCGCGCGACAGGTAGGCGGCCTTCACGGCGCGCTCCTGGGTGCGCAGCAGGCCGGACAGGATGGCCACGCCGCCGGCCTTCAGCGCACCCTTGATGTCCTGGGCCAGGCCGATCCGTCGTTCGGCACGCTGCATCTGCCTCTGATCCGCGACGCCGTCGCCCGCCAGGGGCTGGACGGCCTCCTGATCCCCCACGAGGACGAGCACCAGAACGAATACCTGCCCGACGCCAACGACCGTCTGGCCTGGGC
>DATAVF010000316.1:0-10018 GCA_036267835.1 Caulobacteraceae bacterium
GATGATCACCCGCGCCGCCGGCACGCCGGGCGCGCCGCCCAGCAGGACGCCGCGGCCACCATGCGGTTTCAGCAGGTGGTAGGCGCCGGCGTCGACCGCCATGCGCCCGGCGACCTGGCTCATCGGCGCCAGCAGCGGCAGGCGGCCGAAGCGGTCGGTGACGGTCTCGTAGGCGATGGCGGTGCAGCCGGAGGCCATCAGGCCGGTCGCCTGGTCGCGGTCGGCGGCCAGGTGCAGGTAGGTGAAGAGGATGTGGTGCGGCTTCAGCCGCGCGATCTCGACGGCTTGCGGCTCCTTCACCTTCACGATCATCTCGGCGGCGTCGAAGACCGCGTCGGCGTTAGGCAGGATGATGGCGCCGAGATCGGCGTAGGCCTGGTCGGCGATGCCGATGCCCGCCGCTGCGCCCGCCTCGACGAACACCTGGTGGCCCTCGCGCACCAGCCGCTGCACGAGCCCCGGCGTCGCCCCGACGCGGAACTCGAGGGTCTTAATTTCCTTAGGGACACCTATGCGCATGCGCCCCACTAGCAGGGCTCTCGTGACGCTTCCAGACCCAGGGGCGCCGTTTCGCGGAGCGAGATCGCTCGTTCAACCGGGCGGCGCTTTCCTCTAGAAGGGCGCGCATGATCCGCAGGCGCCGCACGCGCATCGTTGCAACGCTCGGGCCGGCCAGTCGCGGGCCGGACATGGTGCTGGCGCTGGCCGAGGCCGGCGTCGACGTGTTCCGGCTGAACTTCAGTCACGGCACGCACGACGACCACGCCAAGGCGCTGGCCGACGTGCGCAAGGCCGAAGCCGTGCTCGGCCGGCCTTTGGCGGCGCTGGCCGACCTGCAGGGGCCGAAGTTCCGGCTGGGGGTGTTCGCGGCGGGGCGCATCGACATCGCGCCCGGCCAGACGCTGCGGCTCGACCTCGACAAGACGCCGGGTGATCGGCGCCGCGTGCAGCTGCCGCATCCGGAGGTGTTCCGGGTGCTGCGGCCGGGCATGCTGCTGCTGCTCGATGACGGCAAGGTGCGGCTCAAAGTGCAGACGGCGCGGCAGGCCTCGGCGGATGTCGAGGTGGTGGCCGGCGAGGCGCTCTCGGACCACAAGGGGCTGGCCGTCCCGGGCGTGATGATCCCGGTGCCGGCGATGACCTCGAAGGACCAGGCCGACGCCGAGTTCGCCTTGCGCATCGGCGTGGACTGGATCGCGCTCTCGTTCGTCCAGCACGCCGGCGACATGGCGGCGCTGCGCAAGGTGGTGGGCAACCGCGCGCAGATCCTGGCCAAGATCGAAAAGCCCGGCGCGATCAACGAGCTGGAGGCGATCCTCGACGCCAGCGACGGGCTGATGGTGGCGCGCGGCGACCTCGGCGTCGAACTGGCGCCGGAGGAAGTGCCGGTGGTGCAAAAGCAGATCGTGCGCGCCGCCCGGCGCCGCGGTACGCCGGTGATCGTCGCCACGCAGATGCTGGAATCGATGATCTCCGCCCCTGCCCCGACCCGCGCCGAGGCGTCGGACGTGGCCGGCGGCGTCTACGAGGGCGCCGACGCGCTGATGCTGTCGGCGGAATCGGCGGCCGGCGCCTATCCGAAGGAGGCGGTGGCGATGATGGACGCCATCATCCGCCGCGTCGAAGCCGATCCCAGCTGGCCCAGCCTGATGCGCGCCGAGCACGGCGAGATGGCCGACGAGGACGTTGACGCCCTGATTGCCGCCGCCAGCCGCGCCGCCGAGGCCAGGTCCACCGCCTGCATCGTCGCCTACACCACCACCGGCGGCACCGCCCGGCGCGTCGCCCGCGAGCGGCCGCTGCACCCGATCCTGGCCATCGCGCCGAACGACGGCGTGGCGCGCCAGCTCGGCCTGGTCTGGGGCCTGGAGCCGCGCGTCGCCTCGCAGGCCCGCGACATCTCCGCCATGACCGACGCGGCCGCCCGCCTCGCCGCCGAACTCGGCCTCGCCGGCGCCGGCGAGCGGGTGCTGATCATCGCCGGCCCGCCGATGGGCGCGCCCGGGGCCGCGAACCTGCTGCGGATCACCCACGCGCCAACGCAGCGGGGTTAGCAGCCGAATTAGTTGAAGGCCGCCGGCGCGGCGCCGACCACGCAGCGCGCCTGGCCGTTGATCAGGGAGATCGTCGCGGGCTTGCCGACGCCGGGTTCGAAGTAGGCGTCGCCGCCGGCCGTGCGGACGTGCACCGCGAAGGGGGCGCTGAAGGCGCAGACGGGGTATGGCGTGACGGCCTTCCCCTGGTCGTGGTCCTCCGTATAGCAGTCGGTGTCGCCGTGGGCCCGCTCCGACGCGATGCCCTGGAAAGAAACCGTCTGCGGGGTGGTGATGGCGAGCTTGCCCCACCAGGCCGCGTCGATGGCCGGGCACGGCGGCCCGGTGACGACCCAGGACGCGGCGTCGGCCTTGGCCAGGGTCCGCGCGTGGGTCCAGAGCACCGCCAGGTCCGCGGCGGCGAGTCCGCCGATGACGATGACCGAAATGATCACGACCCGCCGGATGAAGCGCAGGTCCCGCGGCGACCGGCGAACGCTGCCGAAATCCACGCCCTCTGGCATCGTATCCTCCTGGTCCCGCCAGTCTTCAGCGCCGCGGGCGGCCTCTCAGCAGAAAATACCTCCGCTAGACTTACGTCCAGTGCGGTTTTCGCCTGTGAGGCGAGTGGAACAGGCGTGGCCTTCCGACAGTTGGCAAGAATACGTTAACCACTCTGTTCTCCGGCGGCTTGCGCTGTTACATGTGAAGCACGTGGGACTGATTAAGGGAGGCTCTGATGAAAGCGCTCTATGGCTTGCTTGCAGCGGCGCTCGTCGCCGCGCCGATGACGGCGATGGCCGGACACTACGTGGCCGTTCCCGGCCCCCACCCCGCGGCCGCCCACCCGGCGCCGCCGGCGCACTACGCGCCGCATCCCATGCACATGGCCATGCAGCCGCGGCACGACTACGACATGCATCGCAACTACGAGACGCGCCGCGACTACGGCATGCAGCAGCAGCCGTACCGCAATACCCAGGTCTACCGGTCGTACGATCGCCCGGAAAACCACAACTACGCCGACAATCGCGACTTCCATTCGGATAACCGCGACGTCCGGTCGGACAATCGCGACGTCCGCTCCGATCACCGCGACCGCCGCGAATTCCGCAACAACTTCTACGGCCCGGCCTTCAGCGCCGGCATCGGCTACTATGGCGCCGACAGCGGCTACGCCAACGACGGCTACTACGGCGATGGTTACGCCGGCGCGGTCGACGCCTACGACCAGCCGTACGATCAGGGCTATGACGACAGCTACGCCGGCCCGCCGGACGACGGCTACAGCGATCAGGGCTATGACCAGGGCGACGCCTACCAGGGCTATTCGAGCCAGGGCTACGGCTACGACCAGGGCTACGACGGCGGCGACGACCAGGGCGCCTACTACAACAACGACCAGGGTCCGCCGCCGGGCGCCTGGAACGGTCCGCCCGCGCAGCAGCAGAACTGCGGCCGCTGGATGTGGAGCGCCCGCGACGGCCGCTACGTCTGGTGCGGCGGCTGCGACCAGTAGGGACCTGTCCGGGCGCTGCTCGCGGCGCCCGGCGCCCGCCGAAACGCCAAGACTTGTCAGCAGGATGGATGTTCCCATCTTGTTCTTGCTGTAGAGTCGACTCTCGGTATTAGATTAGGGGGTCCGGCGGCCTGGTAGGGGCGGCCGATCCCTGCAGGCGAGACCCCCTGGCGTGACCATGTCCGATCCCAACCGGTATCTGCGCGTGCGCGGCGCACGCGAACACAATCTGAAGGACATTAGCGTCGACATCCCGCGCGGCGAACTGGTGGTGCTCACCGGGCTGTCGGGGTCGGGCAAGTCGAGCCTGGCGTTCGACACCATCTACGCCGAGGGCCAGCGCCGCTACGTCGAGAGCCTCTCGGCCTACGCGCGCCAGTTCCTCGAACTGATGAGCAAGCCCGACGTGGACCTGATCGAGGGCCTCTCGCCGGCGATCTCGATCGAGCAGAAGACCACCAGTCGCAACCCGCGCTCCACGGTCGGCACCGTCACCGAGATCCACGACTACATGCGCCTGCTCTGGGCGCGCGTCGGCATCCCCTATTCGCCCACCACCGGCCTGCCGATCGAGAGTCAGACAGTCAGCCAGATGGTCGACAAGATCGCGGCCCTGCCCGAAGGCACGCGGCTGTTCCTGCTCGCGCCCGTCGTGCGCGACCGCAAGGGCGAGTACCGCAAGGAGGTCGCCGAGTGGCAGCGCGCCGGCTACCAGCGGCTGAAGATCGACGGCAGCTACTTCCCGATCGAGGACGCGCCGGCGCTCGAGAAGACCTACAAGCACGACATCGACGTGGTGGTGGACCGCATCGTGGTGCGCGAGGGCGTCGGCGAGCGGCTGGCCGACAGCCTGGAGCAGGCGCTGCGCCTGGCCGACGGCATCGCGGTGGCCGAATACGCGGACGCGGCCGAAGGCGAGGAGCCACAGCGGCTGCTGTTCTCCGAGCGGTTCGCCTGCCCGGTCTCCGGGTTCACCATCGCCGAGATCGAGCCGCGCCTGTTCTCATTCAACAACCCAGCCGGCGCCTGCCCCGCCTGCGATGGCCTGGGCATGAAGCTGAAGTTCACGCCCGACCTCGTCGTGCCCGACCGCGACAAGACCCTGCACAAGGGCGCGGTGTCGCCCTGGGCCAAGGGCCCCTCCCCGCTCTACACCCAGACCCTGCAGGCGCTGGCCCGGCACTACGACTTCTCGATGGACGAGCCCTGGTACAAGCTCCCAGAGCAGGCGCACCAGGTGGTGCTGCATGGCTCCGGCGCGCAGAAGATCCACTTCGTCTACGACGACAACGCCCGCACGTACGAGGTCAACAAGACCTTCGAGGGCGTGCTGCCCAACCTGGAGCGGCGCTGGCGCGAGACCGATAGCAGCTGGGTGCGCGAGGAGCTGGGCCGCTACCAGGCCGAGACGCCATGCGAGGTGTGCCACGGCGCGCGCCTGAAGCCCGAGGCGCTGGCGGTGAAGATCGCCGGCAAGGACATCGCCTACGTCTCGACCCTGGCCATCCGCCCGGCGCGCGACTGGTTCGCCGGCCTGGAGGGCCAGCTCAGCGACAAGCAGATGGAGATCGGGCGGCGGATTCTGAAGGAGATCAACGACCGCCTGCGCTTCCTGGTCGACGTGGGCCTGGAGTACCTCAACCTCTCGCGCGGCTCGGCGACGCTGTCGGGCGGCGAGAGCCAGCGCATCCGCCTCGCCAGCCAGATCGGCTCCGGCCTCACCGGCGTGCTCTACGTGCTCGACGAGCCGTCGATCGGCCTGCACCAGCGCGACAACGCCCGCCTGCTGACCTCGCTGAAGGGTCTGCGCGACCTCGGCAACTCGGTGCTGGTGGTGGAGCACGACGAGGAGGCGATCCTCACCGCCGACCACGTGATCGACATGGGCCCGGCCGCCGGCATCCACGGCGGCCATGTCGTCGCCGAGGGCACGCCGGCGCAGATCATGGCCAGCCCCAAGAGCCTCACCGGCCAGTACCTGACCGGCGAGCGCGAGATCGCCATCCCCGAGCGGCGCCGCCGCATCCAGCCCGGCAAGATGCTCTCGGTGATCGGCGCCACCGGCAACAACCTGAAGAACGTCACCGGCGAGATCCCGGTCGGCGTCTTCACCTGCATCACCGGCGTCAGTGGCGGCGGCAAGTCCACCTTCACCATCGAGACGCTGTACAAGGCCGCCGCGCGCCGCCTGAACGGCGCGTCCGACGCGCCCGCCCCGCACGACCGCGTCGAAGGCCTGCCGTTCTTCGACAAGGTGATCGACATCGACCAGAGCCCGATCGGCCGCACCCCGCGCTCGAACCCGGCCACCTACACCGGCGCCTTCACCTCGATCCGCGACTGGTTCGCCGGCCTGCCCGAAGCCAAGGCGCGCGGCTACGGCCCCGGACGGTTCTCGTTCAACGTCAAAGGCGGGCGCTGCGAGGCCTGCCAGGGCGAAGGGCTGATCAAGATCGAGATGCACTTCCTGCCCGACGTCTACGTCACCTGCGACGTCTGCCACGGCCGCCGCTACAACCGCGAGACTCTGGAGGTGCTGTTCCGCGGCAAGTCCATCGCCGACGTGCTCGACATGACCGTCGAGGAGGCGGCCGACATGTTCAAGGCCGTGCCGGCCATCCGCGACAAGATGGAGACGCTGAAGCGGGTCGGCCTCGGCTACATCAAGGTCGGCCAGCAGGCGACCACGATCAGCGGCGGCGAGGCGCAGCGGGTAAAGCTCTCCAAGGAACTGTCGCGCCGGGCCACCGGCCGCACCCTCTACATCCTCGACGAGCCGACCACCGGCCTGCACTTCGAAGACGTGCGCAAGCTGCTGGAAGTGCTGCACGAACTGGTCGAGCAGGGCAACACGGTGGTGGTGATCGAGCACAACCTCGACGTTGTGAAGACCGCCGACTGGATCCTCGACTTCGGCCCCGAAGGCGGCGACGGCGGCGGCGAGATCATCGCCGTCGGCACGCCCGAGGACGTGGCCGCGAACGAGGGCAGCTGGACGGGGCGGTACTTGAAAGAGCTGCTGGCAAGGCAGGCGGCGCGCTCGAAGAAGCCGAAGGCGAAGGTGCTGCAGCGGGCGTGACTCTTCTGCCCACGGCGAGATCGTGCGTGGTTCGAGACGCGCCCTGACGGGCGCTCCTCACCGTGACGATTATGGTTGCAGTTCCCCCAAGTTCGTCATCCTGAGGAGCCCGCGCAGCGGGCGTCTCGAAGGACGCGCGATGCCCTTGAACCAATCCGGCCGCCCCATCGACGACGTCATCGCCGACCTCTCCGCCAAGCAGGCCAACGACGTGCGGTGGCGGGAAGGCCGCACGTTCGGCCTCGTGTTCGACGGCGGGCCGGAGGTGCATGAGGTCGCCGAGCGGGCGGCGCGGCTGTTCCTCCACGAGAACGCGCTCAACACCAAGGCCTTCGCCTCGCTGGGCGAGATCCAGGCCGAGGTGGTGCGGTGGACGGCGGATCTGCTGCACGGGCCGGCGAGCGCCGCGGGGTTCATGACCAGCGGCGGCACCGAGTCGATCCTCTGTGCAGTGCTGGCGGCGCGCGAGCGGGGCGCGAAGGAGCGTGGGATCACCAAGCCTCACATGGTCGTGCCGGAGAGCGCGCACGCCGCGTTCCACAAGGCCGCCCACCTGTTCGGCATCGAGCTGACCAAGACGCCGGTGAAGGCCGACTGGACGGCTGACGTCGACGCCATGGCCGCCGCCATCCGCCCCGAGACCGTGCTGCTGGTCGGCTCGTCGCCGCAGTTCCCGCAGGGCGTGGTCGACGACCTGCCCGCCATCGCCGCCCTCGCCGAAGCGGCCGGCGCCAATTGCCACTCGGACGCCTGCATGGGCGGCTTCGTGCTGCCGTTCGCTGAGATGCTCGGCCGTCCGGTCCCGCCGTGGGACTTCCGCGTGCCGGGCGTGAGCTCGATCTCGGCCGACGTGCACAAACTGGGCTACGCGCCCAAGGGCGCCTCGGTGATCCTCTACCGCGACCGGGCGCTCCGGGCCTATCAGACCTTCAGCTCGGACGCCTGGCTGGGCGGCTTCTACGCCACGCCCAACCTGCAGGGCTCGCGCCCAGGCCTGCCGATGGCCACCGCCTGGGCGGTGATGAGCCACCTCGGCGTCGACGGCTACAAGCGCCTCACCGAGACCACGCTGGCCACTGCGGACAAGATGCGGGCCGGCATCGCGGCCACGCCCGGCCTGCGCGTGCTAGGCGTCGGCGCCTACCACCTCGTCGCCATGGCCGCCGACCCGGACGCCGACCACCCGATCGACGTGTTCGCGCTCGGCGACGCCCTCGCCCGCCGTGGCTGGCATCTCGACCGCCAGGGCCCGCCGGACTCGCTGCACGCCACCGTGTCGTTCGGCAACGCCGCCGTCATCGACCTCTACCTCGCCGACCTCGCCGCCAGCGTCGAGGAGGTCGGCGGCGCGCGCTCCGGCGACCGCTCGACGCGGTACGCGACCCTCGAGTGACGGAACCTTGAGGTTAGCAACGCCTTAACCTCGAATGGCGAAGCTTGTCCGCCCTCGTCCTGCGCTCCCATGCCGATGCCTGACGCACCGCCCCCGAACGATCCCTACTCCGAGGCCAGCCTTGCCGCGGTGATGGCGCACGCTCGCTTCCGCGAGGCCTGCCGCCAGTCGATGGCGGCCAGCCTGGCGCACTGGCATGCGCAGAGCGATGGCTACCGCAACGTGGTCAAGGACGTCGGGCGGCTGACCATCGCCTATGTCGCCATGTCGGTGAACGCCCTGACGGGCGACCGGCTGACCGCCTACGAGCTGCAGCGCCACTGCCAGTTCTTCAAGGTCGCCAGTCCGGGCCGCGTGCTGGAGGTGGTGCGCCGGCTGACGGCCTCTGGCGACTGGACGCTGGAGGACGGGCCAGGAATGTGGACCCGCCGGCGCATCGTGCTGCAGCCGCAGTTCCTGCAAGGAGTGCGTGGTCGCCTGGCCTGCGACCTGGACGCCGCCGTGCTGATCTGGCCCGACATGGCTCCGTTCACAGCCTGTCTGCGCCGCGACGACGCCCTCTTCGACCGCTTCATCAACGTCGCGGCCGCCGCCTCGACGACGCAGCGCCACCTCTACGATCCCGCGGCTAGTCCGATCACTGACCTCTTCCTGCAGCGCGAGGCGGGGATGATGATCCTGTTCGAGCTGGCCTGCCGGGGACAGCCCGATCCGGAGCGGCTGCTGAGCGAGGCGGCCTTCTCGCGCCAGGCGCTGGCGCGGCGCTTCGGCGTCTCGCGCGTGCACATCAACCGCATGTTCCACGACGCGGAGGACGCGGGCTGGGTCAGCTTCCCGAGTTCCGATCACGTGGTCTTCGCCCCAGTGATGTGCCAGGCGGTGGAACGCCTGCAGGCGTCGATCTTCCTCTTGTCGCACGAGACCGCGAGCGGCCTCAGCCAGGCCGTGGCGGCCGGGTAGATCGGCCGCGCGCCCCCGTGTAGGGGTGAGCGCAACCAGGAGGGAAACGATGAAGCTCTATGGCGCGCCGAGGCCGGCGCCGAACCCGCGGCGCGTGCGGATGTTCCTTGCCGAGAAGGGCGTCGAGCTGGACGAGACGCCGGTCGACCTGATGCAGCGCGAGCACAAGAGCCCCGAATACCTGGCCCGCAACTCCCTGGGCCAGGTGCCGACCCTGGTGCTCGACGACGGCACGGCGATCTCGGAAACGGTCGCGATCTGTCGCTACTTCGAAGAGACCCACCCCGAGCCGCCGCTGTTCGGCGCCACCCCAGTGGAGAAGGCGCTGGTCGACATGTGGATCCGCCGCGTCGAGTTCCAGCTGATGCAGCCCGTCGGCATGTTCTGGCGCCACGCCCACCCGCGCACCGCCGCCCTGCTCCATCAATACAAGGACTTCGGCGAATCCAACCGCGAGGCTTACGCCCGCGGCCAGCGCTGGCTCGACGGCGAACTCGCCGACGGGCGACCGTTCATCGCCGGCAGGTCCATCACCATGGCCGACATCTGCGCCCTGTCGACGGTCGATTTCGCCCACTGGATCGGACTCGACCTCGGTGACGACGTCCCGCACCTCACGGCGTGGCACGAGCGGATGAAGGCGCGGCCGAGCGCGGAGGCCTGAGCGCAGGTTTCGGAGCGTCCCGAGGTGCTGGTTGCCCGCGCCGGCCCGAGCGGAAGGGCGCCTCCCCTTCCCCTTGCGGGACCGTTGCGAAATTGCACGTGGTTCGAGACGCGACCCTTCGGGCCGCCCCTCACCATGACGAATATCTTTGCAATCCAATAACTTCGTCATCCTGAGGAGCCCGCACAGCGGGCGTCTCGAAGGACGCAGGGCTTCTGTCTTTTCGGGGAAGGTGAGGGGTTAGGGTGACCCTCGCCGCCGCTTCCCGCGAGCGCCGCGACATCGTCACCGGCGAGGTGCGGGGCGAGGCGGGGTTGATCCGCTTCGTGGCCGGGCCGGACGGGGTGGTCGCCCCCGACCTGGCGCGCCG
>DATAVF010000317.1:0-1692 GCA_036267835.1 Caulobacteraceae bacterium
CGGGTCCGTGGCCATCCCCGGGGCGATGCCGACTCCGGGCGCCAGCGGCACCCCCGCGGCGCACGCCACCGCCGCGGCGCCCGCGGCCCCGCGCCCTGGCTCGTCAGCGGGCGCGCAGCCGGCCACCCACGCCGCGGCTCCGCGCACCAGCCCGTCGACCGCTCCGACCACCTCGGCGGGACAGCACTACACGACCCCTGGCACCAGGGCCAGCAGGCGTTCATCAGCCTGGTGGCCCCTGGCGCGATCGCCGCGCAGCAGCGGTTCGGCGTGCCCGCGGCGGTCACGATCGCGCAGGCCATCGAGGAGTCCGCGTGGGGCCAGAGCGGGCTCGCGGCGCAGTACCACAACCTGTTCGGCATCAAGGGAACGGGACCCGCGGGAAGCGTGAGCCTGCCCACCTCCGAGTACGAAGGCGGGCAGTGGGTGACGATCGACGCGCAGTTCCGCGTCTACCACAACGACGCGGAGTCGATCGCCGACCACGCCGAACTGCTCGCCACCAGCGGTTACTACACGCGGGCGATGGCCGACCGGGCCGTCCCCGACGCGTTCGCCAACGACCTGACCGGCGTGTACGCGACTGATCCAGACTACGGCGCGAACCTCATCGCGCTGATGAAGCTGTATCACCTCTACCAGTTCGACACCGCGGGCGGGCCGTCGACCGCTCCGACGCCCGCGACCACGCCGACCGTCAGCCCGACCGCCACGCCGGCCGCCACGCCGACCACCTCACCGGCCGTCAGCCCGCCCGCCACGCCGTCGGGCAACGTGGCCGCCTCGCCTGCGCCCACCGCGACCGGGCCGGCCACCGCGCCGTCGACGCCGGCAGCGACGCCGACGCCCACGCCGTCAGGAACGGCGGGGACGAGCACCGCGACGGCCGGGCAGATTCCCGGCCTTGTGTCCCCCGGCCAGCTGGCGCCAACCACTAGCACCACGCCGCCGGCCCCGGCCACGCCGGCCCCGGCCACCTCGGCAACGGCCACGCGGGGCACTGGCCAGGGCCGCGGCACGGGCACCGCGACGGCGCCGCGGCGCGGGACCGCCCAGGTTCCCGGGGTGGTCACCAGCTCGGGGATCGTCACCACGGCGCGGTTCGCCAGGGCGCGCACCGCCTCGGGGCCCGCCAGGTACCAGGCGCAGCTCCCGCACGCCGTGACGACGGCGCTCTTCGCCAGCGCGAAGGCGCCGCTCGCCCGGGGCGAGCACCTCTACCGCGACGTCGCCGCCTGCACCGGTGTCGGCTGGGAGCTGCTCGCCGCCGCCGACTGGATGCAGTGCAAGGCGGACCCGCGCTACTCCCCCGTGCACGGGGAGAAGATCGGTTCGCTCAACGACGACGGGACCACGTATCCTACGAAGTCGGCGGCCTTGATCCAGTGCGCTGGCGACCTCATCGAGCTCACCGGGGCGGTGTACGGGATCGACCTCACCGCACGGCGGCGGCTGTCGGTGCGCGAGCTCGCGGCCGCGTTCGCGGCCTTCCGGTGGGGCGCCATCCTCCGGCGGCACGCCGTCTCCCCCATGGAATTCCCCTACTCTGTCGCCGGCCTCACGGCACAGCACCAGAAGATGCACTGGCCGTCCATCGACGCGCCAGACGCGCCCGACCGGCCGGGCACCCGGTTCCGCGCGCCTTTCGGCGCGGTCCCGGTCGTACTCAGCCTCGACTACCCGGCAACCGTC
>DATAVF010000318.1:0-5884 GCA_036267835.1 Caulobacteraceae bacterium
ATTCGGGACCAGCACGCCCTGCTCGGCGGCCGCGGTGATGCCGGCCATGCGCTGCGGGTTGGGGTTGCCGGAGGCGAGCGCGTGCCGGGGCAGCAGGGCGGCGGCCAGCCGGCTGGGCGATGGCACGGCGTGCACCGCGACGCCGCCGGGCTTCAGCAGGCTGTCGCACTGGCTCACCGAGAGGGCGCCGGGCGTATCGAAGACCAGGTCGAAGCGGCAGCGCCAGGCCGCCGGGTCGAAGCCGCGGTAGTCGGCGACCTCGGTCACCCCCAGCGCCAGCGCCTCCTCGCGCCCGGCGGCGCTGCAGCTGCCGGCGACCTCGGCGCCCCGCATGCGGGCGATCTGCACAGCCGCGCGTCCCAGCCCACCCAGGCAGCCGACGATGAAGACTGACTGGCCGGCCTGCAGATTGGCCCGATCGACGACGGCCGACCATGCGGTGACGCTCGCCATGGGGATGGCCGCGGCCACCTCGAAGGAGACTGACGCCGGCTTGAGGTAGGCTTCCTTCTCGGCGACCACGAGGTACTCGGCGAAGGCCCCCGCCGGGCGGATGCCGCTGATGCCGTAGACCTCGTCGCCGGCCTTGCGCCCCGTCACTTCCGGGCCGACCGCGTCCACCACGCCGGCGAAGTCGTGGCCGAGGCCGCGGGGGAACTTCGAGCCCGACACCAGCTTGAGCATGCCGGCGCGGAGCTTCCCGTCAGCCGGGTTGGTCCCCGCCGCCATCACCCGCACCCGCACCTGGCCGGGCCCCGGCTCGGGCAGGTCGACCTCGTCCAGCCGCATTTCTTCCGGGCCGCCGTAGCGATGATACTGGATGCGCAGCACGGGGATTTCCTTTGCCAATCGGCGATGGTTCGATGAAAACGTCAGTCACTGACTCAGATAGGCGAAAAGTCAGTGACTGACAATAGGAGTTTCGGTGCCACGCAACCGCGATGACGTGCGCGCCCGCCTCCAGCAGGCGGGGCTGGAGTTGTTCGCAGAGCATTGCTACGACGCGACGACGGCGGCTGAGATCGCCGCCCGCGCCGGCGTCACCGAGCGCACCTTCTTCCGCCACTTCGCCGACAAGCGGGAGATTCTCTTCGACGAAGACCCTGGCCTGCGCCCTGCCCTCACCGCCGCGGTCGCCGCGGCGCCGCAGGGTGCGGCGCCGATGGCGATCCTCGCCGGGGCCTTCGCCTCGCTCGAGCCGATGCTGCTCGCCAATCGCCCGTTCACCGAGCCGCGCATCCAGGTCATCGCCGCCAACCCCGCCCTGATCGAACGCGCCGAGGCCAAGGCCGCCTCGCTGACCGCCCTCCTTGCCACCGCGCTGCAGCAGCGCGGCGTCGAGCCGAAGCTGGCGGGCCTGGCGGCGCGGGCGGCGATGGCGGCGTTCAGCTACGCCACCACCTCGTGGCGCGAGGACCCTTCGCTCAGCCTCGCCGCCCATCTGGACCGTGCGTTCCAGACCCTGCATGGACTATCCTCGCCCAACTTGGAGCCAGGGAGTTGAGATGAGCCAGGCCAGCGCCCTTGCGCGCCTCGACGAGTTGCTGGCGCCGTTCACGCCGGACAAGCCGGGCCTCGCGGCCCTGGTGAGCGTCGGCGGCGAGGTGGTGTTCGAGCGCTACCTCGGCGGCGCCGACCTCGAGCACGGCGCCCCGGTCACCGCCGCGACCCGCTTCCACGTCGCCAGCGTCTCCAAGCAGTTCACCGCCTTCGCCGTGCTGCTGGAGGCCGAGGCCGGCCGCATCGATCTCGAAGCCGACATCCACGCCTACCTGCCCGAGCTCGCCGACTATGGCGCGCGGGTCACCGTCTCCCACCTCGTCCACCACACCGGCGGCCTGCGCGACCAGTGGGAGCTGATGATGCTCTCCGGCACCCCGATGGACGGCCTGATCCGCCAGAGCGCCATCATCGAGATCGCCGCCCGCCAGCGGGGCCTCAACTTCCCGCCGGGAACCGACTTCCGCTACTCCAACACCGGCTACGCCCTGCTGGCCGAGATCGTGGCGCGCACCTCCGGCAAACCGTTCTGGCGCTACCTCGACGAGGCGGTGTTCGCCCCGCTCGGCATGACGCAGACGCTGGTCTACGGCGACGCCACGCGGCTGCTGCCGGACCGCGCGATGAGCTACCGGCTGACCCCGCGCGGCGAGGTGCGCCTGGCGCGGCTCAACTACGCCAACTACGGCGCGACCAGCCTCAACACCACGCCGCGCGACCTGGCCAAATGGACGCGCGAGCTGCTGCACCCGCGCCTGTTCCCGGCCGCGCTGATCCAGCGGATGACCACGCCCGGCGCGCTCAGCGACGGCGCGCCGCTCAACTACGGCTTCGGCATCATGCGCGACGTGCTGGGCGGGCGTGCGGCGCTGACCCACGGCGGCGGCGACGCCGGCTACCGCGCCGCCTGCAACAGCTTCCCGGCCGACGACGCCACCGTGGTCGTGCTCTCCAACGGCGCGGCCGACGTCGGCGCCATCGCCGACGCCCTCGCCGACGCCTTCCTGAGCGGCGGCGCTCCGCCCGCGGCCGAGCCCACCACCCCGGACGCCGCCACGCTGCAGCGCCTCGCCGGCTACTACGTCTCAGGCTGGGGCCCCGGCATGACCCTGACGGCTGAGGACGGCAAGCTGACCGCGCACGTGCCCGGCGGCCCCATCGAAGCTAAGTTCCTCCCGGACGGCTCGTTCTACCTCTTCTCCCCCGCCTACCGCCTGACGCGCCAGCCCGACGGCACCCTCACCGAAACCCAGGGCGTCGGCGGCCGCAACCTCCTCCACCACCCCGCCACCCGCGTGCAGCCTTCGCCGGAAGAACTGGCCGCCCTCGCCGGAACCTACCGCAGCGACGAAATCGACAGCACCTACACCCTCACGGCGACGGACAAGGGGCTGAGGCTCTCCTGCCTCCGCTTCCCGCCCATAGACTTGGCTCCCGCCGGCCAGGATGCCTTTGATGGGCCTAACCTACGACTGACCATGCGGCGAGCGCCGACGGGCTTCATGGTCTCGACCGGCCGCTTGAAGGGTTTGGCATTCGAGAAGGTCGGGTGGCCTACCTCGGCTAGTTTCTCGAAGAGCCGCCCCTCAGTTGGGTGCGCATAAGCGCAAGCAACCCGCTGCAGCGGCCTGCGCGACCCGTGCGGTTGTTTTTGATCGTTGCTACAAGACATAGTGGCAGCCAAACTGCCTCTGCTATGCCGAATCAGCTTCTCAAATCATTCTGGGTAGGGGTCAAGCGACGTTGGCTGGACGGCCTACGTAGCGGCTTTGGCGGGCTTGGTGTGGTCTGGACTTTGACGGAAATGTCAACCGCAGCCTTTCCGGCGGCTGACGTCTATCTCAAGGCGCACGGTGGCGACTACATTCAGCTCATGGGCTTGCTGTTCTTAGCTATTTTCCTCGCCTTCGTCATCGAGCCCACGCACGTAACATTTAAAGTTCCTACCACCGATACTAAGATCACCTTGAAGTACGGAGACCTCTTCGCCGAAGACGCCAATCTATTAATCGGTGTGAGCGAGTTTTTTGACGGTGAGCTTGGCGCGCCGGTCTCCAAAGCCTCGCTGCACGGGCAGTTCATTATTCGCAACTTTGGAGGCAGCGCAGTCGCTTTCCGAGCGGCCGTGGATCCGGCGTTGGCCGCGAATGGCGTCGCGCCTATGGCAACCGCGCGGCCGGTGCAGCCAAGCAGCGCCTATCCGATAGGGACCACCATCCGCGTTTCGAACGGGGCGCACAGTGCCTTCCTCATGGCGATGGCGCGGGCCGACCACACCACATACAAGGCCGCATCAGACCCGCCGACCCTTCTGACCGCCCTGAAGGGCGGGCTCCAAGTCGTCCATGACCTTGGGAACGGTGAAGCGCTCGCAATGCCGCTCTTTGGCAACGGGCAATCTGGCATAAACCTGACGCCGCAGCATCTGCTAAGACTCTTGACTCTGGCCCTCGTTGACTTCGGCAGAAACAGCGATAGTCAACTGCCTAAGAGGGTCACGATCGTACTACATGACCGATGTTTCGAAGAGCTAGATATTAGAGAGATCGCTCGGGACTGGACTAGAGTCTGATGGCCTACCGCAATGGCACCTATATCGCGTTCCATGCGGAGGGCAGCGCCGATCCAACCGCCTCCGACATCAAATACTATAGGATGCTCAAGGCGTGGCATGAAAATGACAGGCTCGAGTTTCGGTTCGTAAACAGCCACGAGAAGGTAGCTTCCGTACGCGATACCAGCCAAGCCGCGACGATCAAGCGGAGTTTGCGGGAAAGACTGGACAACTCCAAGAACATGGTCCTCATCATAGGGCAGCGAACAAAATTCGACACTGACTTTGTGCCCTATGAAATAACCTACGCAATTGATACTTGCGCCATACCGATCATCGCCACCTACCCCGGTCAAGGCATCATCCGCAACCCCAGAGCACTAGAATCGTTGTGGCCAGCAACGTTGAAGATCCGAATAGACAATCAAGTAGCCAGTGTTATTCATATCCCTTTCAATCGAAACGCGGTCGATGACGCGATCGGACAGTTTAGCCACGACAAACTTCCACCAGGGAGAGGCTTGGGCTTCTACAATGACGCTGCTTACCGAGCGTTCGGCCTTCTCTAGGAACGCTCGCCCACCTGCGCTTCCCGCAGATAGACCCGGCCCCTGCCGACGTAGCCGCCTTCGACCGCGCTACCGGCTGAGCCTCAAAACAGGAAGGTACGCCGACGGGCTCCACGGTCTCGACTGGCAGCGCGAGTGGGCTGTTTTTCGGGAGAGACAGGCAACTTGCCGATTACTCACTCGACCAATGGTTCGATCATTTGACCTCAAGGGGCCGGACGATCACGTTCCGAACGTGTAGCGTGCTACCCACGCTGGCCGGGTCGATGGTTTCTTGCAGGCGAAAGAGCACGTCTTTCTCCGGAGGAACCAATAGCTCCGCTTTAAAGGTCAGCCAAGTGGCGCTCTTTACTATGAAAGGGACAGAATTGATCCATTGCCAATCCACACCCAAGGATATGCATCGAAGGTAGTGAGGCCCGCCAGATACTTTGGCTTCGAAGCGAACTTCGTACCTGCGATTTTCAATTTTTCCGATCGTAAGCCTTTTGCTCGTCGTCGGACGCAGTTCGATCTCCCACGCACCGCCTGAATTCGTCCTGGTTATTTCGAGTCCATCTCCAATTCTTGTTTCGGCTTCCGCCTTCTGACCATGAGGTGTGCCGTCTTTGGTATATTGGGCTTGCCCGAAGTTTTCCAAGTTGCCGGAGACGAACCCAGGGCTTCGCGTGTCAAGAATCGCGGAGGTCGGGTCGAACTTCTCGATTGCTTCGAGCTTCGCGAGAAGATCGGGCCATAGACGCTCGAATTGCACGCTGAGAACAGGCTCGTCGAGCGACCGTTCGAGGACCGCGTTCACCGAGAACAGGATGGCGAGAACACCCTCCTTATCTAATTTGCGTGCCTGGAATCCACCGAGCGGGCCCGAGGAAATATCCTCTTCCTTAGTCATAAAGAGCGCAGGCACGACCCGCGAGAATGACGTCACTTTTGATAAAGCCCCAGCCTCGAAATGAATCCAAGGTCGCAGAAGATTTTCCGGAGTGAGGCAAATAATACCAAAATGGGATCGCTCTAACTCGGCGGATACTGCGGGGCCCCATCGACTACCAACAGTAATATCTTCGGCGGACATCCAAACTTCGGCAAGCTGAATGACGTGTGGTATCCACTCCCGGAGCGCTAGTGGAGCGACTCTAACACTTGGCGCCCGCGGCCGATGGCGTCGAGGACGCGCTGAGGGTCGGCGGTCCAGGTGAAGGGTCTGGGGTGCTGGTTGTGCTCGGCGAGGTACCGGTTGATGGCGGCTTGCAGGTCGACG
>DATAVF010000319.1:0-2074 GCA_036267835.1 Caulobacteraceae bacterium
TGAAGTGGGCGGTGCCGACGCGGGCCTCGCTAAGGCCGCGGGCTTTCAGCCGCGCCATGGCTTCGCGCAGAATCGCGCTCGCCAGCCGCTGGCCGCGATGGGCCAGCGCCACGCCGACCGGCTCGAACGAGCCGATGCCGCCGGCCTCGTCCGCCCAGCAGATGCAGTTGGCCGCGAACGAACCGTCAGGCGCCACAGCCAACATGTCGAGCGACGCGTCGTAGACCGGCAGGCGTGTGAGGCTGAGGTACGTCTCGGCGGAGAACTGCGAGTTGGCGTCGATGCCCAGGTGCTCCAGGTGGCTCCAGGCGGCGCGGTGCGCGGCGGCGCGCAAGGCGGGGTCGACGCCGACACAGTCGCGGATCGAATAGCCGGGCGGTAGGTCGGGGGCCGGGATCGCACCCTCAAGGCTTAGCCGGAAGCCGACCCCGGCCGGTCCATGGCGGCGGTAGCCCAGCCCTTCGAGCGCCGCGATGCGCCGCCAGTCATGCGCCTCGGCGCGGATCAGCAGCGGTGTGTCGGCGGGGCGCCCGAGACTGGCTAGCCGCCGGCGCCAGGCGTCCTCGACCCAGCTCACGGCTTCAGCGACCAGCCCCTCGCTGGCGGGCAGGGCCTCGATCCAGACCTCGCCTTCGCTCTCGAACCAGGCGAGCGCCTCGACGGCATCGGGGCCGGTCCAGAACCGGCAAGGCTGGGGCTGATCGGCCCGGGTCTGCAGCGCCCAGATGATGTCGCCAGGATGCCAGCAGGCGGCCAGCGGCGCGCGCTGCGCCGTCGACGCGCTGGCGAAGGCGAGGAGGGCAGGGAGGTCGGCAAGGCCCTGGTAGCGGCGCGAGGTGCGCGGCGCGGCCGGCGCGTCTTGGGTGGTCATGGCGAGTGTCTCATATGAGCTGGCGCGGCCGCACGCAGCGGCCGTCGATCCCGCGCTAGGCGCGAGGCGAAGGGCTAGCGGACCAGCGCTTGAGACACGGGGAGGTCTCCTGAGACGAAGGCGTAGATGGCGCGGTGTTCGCCAGTCCGTCAATCCCCACGACGGCCGGTCAGTCGCCCTTGAACGCCGGCTTGCGCTTTTCGCGGAAGGCCGCGCCGCCTTCCGCGAAGTCGTTGGTGCCGCTGGTCAGCAGCCATTGGTCGCGGTCCATGGCGGCGGCGGCCCGGTTCAGCGTGGTCGAGGCGGCGGTGATGGCTTCTTTGGTCATCCGCACTGGCAGCGGGGGCAGGCCGGCGACCTTGGCGGCCCACGTGTGGGCGGTGGCCAGCGCCTCGCCAGCCGCGGTCACCTCGTCGACCATGCCCCAGGCCAGCGCTTCGTCGGCCGCGCAGGGCTCGCAGAAGATCGCGAAGCGCTTGGCGCGGGCGGGGCCGACGAGGGCGGTGATGCGGGGCAGCGCGCCCCAGCTCATGTTCATGCCGAGCGCGATCTCCGGCAGGCGCAGATAGCTGCCCTGGCCGGCGATGCGGAAGTCGAGCGAGACGGCCAGCGCCGCCGCGCCGCCGATGCAATAGCCCTCGATCGCCGCGATCGTGACCTGCTCCAGGCTCTCCCAAGCCGCGCAGAGGTCGGGCCCCAGGCGGGCGGCCTGTCGCCGCTGCAGGCGGGTGGCGGTGCTGTTGGCCGTACGCTCGGGGTCCACGAGATCGGCGCCGGCGGAGAAGTAGGTTTCCGCGCCGGTGACGATCACCGCCTGCACCTCGGTCGAGGCGCGGAAATGGGCCGCGACCTCGATCAGCTGGCGCATCAGCGCCTGCGAGAAGGCGTTGCGGGCGCCCGGCCGGTTCAGCCGCACCTCGGCCACCGGCCCTTGGGTGCGCACGATCACGTCCGGCCAGTCAGTCATCAAACGGCTCCGAGGATGGCTTCGATCCGGCCGAGCAACGCCTCCGCGCCGGCCGCGTCGTCCACTTGCAGCCGTTCGAAGCCCTTGCCCAGGCCGACGTCGGCGAACATGCCTTTGGGGTCTTCGTGGAAGTGCAGGAAGGCCTGGCTCTTGAAGTAGAAGACGCCGCGCTTCCTCTCCTTCAGCCCAGGCGGCGACGCGGCGCGAATTCGCGCCAGCAGCGGCTCGATCCGATC
>DATAVF010000320.1:0-33325 GCA_036267835.1 Caulobacteraceae bacterium
GCCGGCATCGCCCTCTTCGAGGCGGCGCCCTGATGGCCGGCCCGACCGACGTGGTGATCTACACCGACGGCTCCTGCCGCGGGAATCCGGGCCCCGGCGGCTGGGGCGCGATCCTGATGGCCAAGGGCCGCGAGCGTGAGATCTGGGGCGGCGAGGCGGCCACCACCAACAACCGCATGGAGCTGACCGCCGCGATCGAGGCGCTCGTCGCCCTGACCCGCTCCTGCCGCGTCGAGCTGCACACCGATTCGAAGTACGTGCAGAGCGGCATCACCCAATGGCTGCCCCTCTGGAAGGCGCGCGGCTGGCGCACCATGACCAAGGGCGCAGTGAAGAACGAGGACCTCTGGCGGCGCCTCGACGAGGCGCGCCTGCGTCACGAGGTCGACTGGCGCTGGGTCAAGGGCCACGCCGGCCACGAGTTCAACGAACGCGCCGATCAGCTGGCCCGGCGCGGGCTCGAAGAGATCGAAGGCAAACGGTGAGTGCGGGGGTTTACGCCAACGCGGACGGGGGCCCCGCCGCCTGGGCGGCGCGGCGGCTGGCGTAGATGCCGGCGAAGTCCAGCGGCTCGAGCAGGAAGGGCGGGAAGCCGCCCTCGGAGGTCAGGTCGGCGATGATCCGGCGCGCGAACGGGAACAGGAAGCGCGGGCACTCGATCATCAGCACCGGCTCCATGTCCGCCTCGGCGACGCCGACGATCTGGAAGAGGCCGGCGTAGAGCAGCTCGATGTGGAACACCGGCTCGTTCTCGCGGGCCGCCCGGGCGTTGAGCTTGAGTTCGACCTCGAAGAAACCATCGGGCCGGCCGCGGGCGTTGAGCTCGACACCGAGGTCCACGGCCGGCTGGGCCGTGCCGGCGCGGAGCGATTCAGGGGCGTGCGGACTTTCGAAAGAAAGGTCGCGTACATATTGCGCCAGGATACGGATGCCGGGCTGGTTTTCGCCCATGACGGGCGGCATGTCGGTCATTTCGCGGGTCTGACGCTCGTTTTGCAGGGAGCCGGCTCGCTAACATGCGGGGCGCCTGGCGCGCAATGCGGCTCGCCTGATGGAACACAGGCTTGGGACTGACGCTTGACAAGGATGTGCTTATATTGATCCCAACGTCCGACTTCTCCTGAAAGACCCCCGTGCAGGTCGCCACCCTCGTCATCCTGGCTCTCGCAGCCGCCGTCGTGCTCTTCCAGCTCTATGCGGTGCTGGGCCGGCGCGTCGGCCGCCAGGCCGAAGACCTCGCCCCGGCGGCGAGCGGACCTGCGGCGCGTGAAGCCGCGCTGCCGCTGACGCCCGGCGTCACCGAACCCGCGGCGCTGACCGGCCTCGCGGCGCTGCGCGTCCGCGATCCCAGCTTCGATGTCGCCCGCTTCATGCAGGGCGCGCGCCAGGCCTTCACCCTGATCGTCAAGGCCTTCGCCGCCGGCGACCGCGGCGCGCTGAAGCCGCTTTTGGCCCCTGAGGTGATGAGCGCCTTCGAGGCCGAGATGGTCACCCGCGAAGGCGAGGGCCGCAGCGAGGTGGTAGAGTTCCTGCAGGAGCCTCGCGCCGACCTCGAGAGCCTGGGCGTGATCGGCGACCTGGCCAAGGCCTCGGTGCGCTTCCTGGCCGAGTTCCGCAGCCGCTCGAAGGGCCCGGAAGGCGAGGCAGTGGATGACCGCCGCACCGCCGAGGTCTGGACCTTCCAGCGCAACCTCACCAGCCGCGATCCCAACTGGATCCTGATCCACGTCGATCCCGCGGAGGCGTGAGCCTTGCGCGGCGGCCGCATCTTGGCGGCCATCGCGGCCCTCGCCACCCTGAGCGCCTGCGCTACCGCGCGCCTGCTGCCGCCCACCGGTCCCGCCTCGCTGGCCCGCCTGCCAGGCTGGGATGCCGAGGACCATTCCGAGGCTTTTCAGGTCGCCCGCCGCGCCTGCGCCGACATGCCGGCCGCGACGCGGGGCCGGGTCTGCGCGGCGACGCTGGCGCACGCTTCGCTGGCCGACGGCGCGGCGCGGGCCTTCCTGGAAGCGCACTACCGGGTGCAGCCGATCGAGGGCCAGGGCCTACTGACCGGCTACTTCGCCCCCACCTACCCGGCCCGCCACCAGCCCGACGACGACTTCAGCGCCCCGGTTCGGCCGGCCCCTGTCGATCCCGCCGCCGCGCCGCCCCGCGCCCAGATCGACGGTCAGCCCGCGCCGGACGCCCTGGCCTGGATGCGGCCGGAGGACCTGTTCTTCATGCAGGTGCAGGGTTCGGGCGAGCTGACCTTCGAGGACGGATCGCGGTCGCGCGCCGTGTTCGCGGCGACCAACAACCAGGCCTTCGTCGGCATAGCCAAGCCCATGGTGGCCGACCATCTGCTGGGCCCCGAGCATTCCGACGCCGGCTCGCTGCACGGTTGGCTGGCGGCGCATCGCGGGCCTGAGGCGGACGCGGTGATGGACAAGGACCCGCGCTACGTCTTCTTCCGCCTGATCCACGACGACAACGGCGAGCCGCAAGGCGCGTCCGGCGCCAGCCTGATCCCGGGCCGCAGCCTCGCCATCGATCCGGACTACCACCGCTATTTCGAGCTGCTCTGGATCGACGCCGGCGGCAGTCCGCTGGCCGGCGCCCGCTCCGGCTATCGGCGCCTCGCTGTGGCGATGGACCGGGGCGGCGCGATCAAGGGGCCGGTGCGCGCCGATCTCTACCTGGGCCGAGGCCCCCGCGCCGGCGACGAGGCGTCCACTGTGCGCCACGCCCTGCACCTCTACCGCATCGTTCCGGCCGGGTGAAAACCGCGCCTGACGTCGAGGACCTCCGGCTCTGGTCGGTGGTCGCCTCCACCGTGCGCCCGCTGCGGCCGGTCGCGCACGCCATGCCCGTGGTTGCGAAGGCTGCCGCTACGCCACCAAAGCCAACCCCACGCGCCAAGGCGGTTGCGCCGGCGAAACCCGCGCCCGTCAAGCTCCCGCCCGCCGTCAAGCCGCCGCCGGCCGACGTCGAGGCGGCCCTGCATCGCCGCCTAACCCGCGGCCGCGAGACGCTCGCCGCGCGCATCGACCTGCACGGCCTCACCCACGACGCCGCCCGCGCAGCCCTCACCCGCTTCATTCAGCGCTCGGTCGAGGAAGACTGGCGCGCGGTGCTGGTGATCACCGGCAAGGGCGCTCAGGGCGACGGCATCCTGCGCCGCCGCGTCCCCGACTGGCTGGCCGAACCCCCGATCCGCCAGCACATCGCCGGCCTCTCCGAAGCCCACCGCCGCCACGGCGGCGAAGGCGCCCTCTACGTGGCGCTGAAGCGGAAGGTGTGACGCCGTGTCATTTGCGGGCGGCCTTTTCCTCGACGCCCGACTGTCCTTCGCGCGCTTCCAGCTTGGCCGCGACATCGTCCAGGCTGACGCCGCTGGCCGCCAGCACGGCGAGCCAGTGGTAGACCAGGTCGGCGCTCTCGGCCGCCAGCGCATCCTTGTCGCCCTGGGCGGCGGCGATCACCGTCTCGATCGCTTCCTCGCCGAGCTTCTTGGCGGCCAGCGCCGGGTCGGCGACCAGCTTGGCGGACCAGCTCACCGAGGGGTCGGCGCCGCGGCGGGACTCGATCACAGCCGCCAAACGGTCCACCACTTCGGCGAAGCGGCTCATGCGGAGACCGTGTCGGTCAGGCGCACCGGCACGCCGGCAGCGGCCATGGCGGCCTTGACCTGGCCGATGGTCAGCTCGCCGAAGTGGAAGATCGAGGCGGCCAGCACCGCATCGGCGCCGCCTGCCTTCACCGCGTCGATCATGTGCTGGGCGTTGCCGGCGCCGCCGCTGGCGATCACCGGCACGCCGACCGCCGACGAGACGGCCGCCAGCAGCGCCACGTCGTAGCCTTGCTTGGCCCCGTCCTGGTCCATCGAGGTCAGCAGGATTTCCCCCGCGCCCAGGGCCACCACCTCGCGGGCGTAGTCCACCACGTCGAGCCCGGTCGCCTTGCGCCCGCCGTAGGTGAAGACCTGCCAGCCGTCGTTGCGCTGCGCGCCGCCATCGCGGGCCGGGCCGTGCTTGGCGTCGATCGCCACCACCACCGCCTGCGAGCCGAAGGCGTCGGCGCAGCGGCCGACCAGGGCGCGGTCTTCCACGGCGGCGGTGTTGAGCGATATCTTGTCGGCGCCGGCCCGCAGCAGCTTGCGGGCGGTCTCGACGTTGCGGATGCCGCCGCCGACCGAGACCGGCATGAAGCAGACGTCGGCGGTGCGGGCGATCACGTCGAAGATGGCGTCGCGGCCCTCGTGACTGGCGGTGATGTCGAGGAACATCAGTTCGTCGGCCCCGGCCGCATCGTAGGCCGTGGCCTGCTCGACCGGATCGCCGGCGTCGCGCAGCTCCAGGAACTGCACGCCCTTGACCACGCGCCCGTCCTTCACGTCCAGGCAAGGAATGACGCGGACTTTCAGCATCAACCGGCCGCCGCCAGGGCCTCGGGGGCGTTGATCGCGCCGACGTAGAGCGCCCGGCCCAGCACCGCGCCGGCGATCGGGGTGCCGGAGCGCGCCCGCAGGTTCTGGATGTCGGCGACGCTGGCGAGGCCGCCCGCCGCGATCACCGGGATCGCCACCGCGTCGGCGATGGCGCCGAACACGTCGACGTTGAAGCCCTGCAGCGCGCCGTCGCGGTCGATGTCGGTCACGATCAGGGCCGAGACGCCCGCGTCCTCGAAACGCCGCGCCACGGTCAGCGCGTCCAGCCCGGAGTCCTCCAGCCAGCCCTGCACGGCGACCTGGCCCTTGCGCACGTCGACGCTGACCGCGATCTGCTCGGGCCACGCCTTCGCGGCGGTCTTCACCAGCTCGGGATCGCGCACCGCGGCGGTGCCCAGGATCACCCGGCTGACGCCCGCCTCGATCCAGGCCTCGATATTGGCCAGCGAGCGCACGCCGCCGCCCAGCTGCACCGGGATCGAGACCGAGCTCAGGATCGCCTCGACCGCCGCGCCGTTCACCGCCCGGCCCTCGGCCGAGCCGTTCAGGTCCACCACATGCAGCCACTCGAACCCCGCCGCGACCCAGGTGCGGGCCTGGTCGGCGGGGCTCTCGTTGAACACCGTCGCGGTGGCGAAGTCGCCGTGCACGACGCGCACGCACTGGCCGTCCTTCAGGTCGATGGCGGGATAAAGGATCACGGCCGCCACTCCAGGATATTGGTCAGGAGCTGCGCCCCGGCCCCTTGCGACTTCTCAGGGTGGAACTGCACGCCCGCCACATTGCCCCGCATCACTGCGGCCGGGAAGCGCCCGCCGTGATCGACCACCGCCGCCACGTCGTCCGCCCAATGGGGGAAGATGGCGAAGGAGTGGGTGAAATACATCTGGGGGTCGGGGCCGAGGCCTGCAAATATCTCGGCCGGCAGGGCGCCGGTCAGCGAGTTCCAGCCCATGTGCGGCACCTTGAAGTGGGGATCGTCCGGCTCGATGCGGCGCACGTCGCCGTCGATCCAGTCGAGGCCCGCGGTCTCGCCGAACTCCAGCCCGCGGCTGGCCAGCAGCTGCATGCCGACGCAGATGCCAAGGAACGGCCTGCCGCGCTCCTGCACCGCCTCGGTGATGGCCGCGATGACGCCGTCGCGGGCCGCCAGCGCGCCCATGCAGGCGGCAAACGCGCCGACGCCGGGCAGCACGATCAGGTCGGCCTTGGCGATGAGGTCCGGGTCGTCGGTGGCCACGATCTCGGCCGGGCGCGCCAGGCCGGCCGCGGCCTTCTGCAGCGCCTTTTCGGCCGAGCGCAGGTTGCCCGACCCGTAATCGATCAGGGCGACGCTCTGCATGGATGGGATCTCCTAGAGCACGCCCTTGGTGGAGGGGGCATGTCCGCGCGTCTTCGGATCGGGCTCTACGGCCGTGCGCAAGGCGCGGGCCAGAGCCTTGAAGCCGCTCTCGGCGATGTGGTGCGAGTTCTCGCCGTAGAGGGTCTCCAGGTGCACGCAGGCGCCCGCATTCATGGCGAAGGCGTGGTGGAACTCTTTGAAGAGCTCGGTGTCCATGTCGCCCACCTTCGGCCGCGCATAGGCGACGCGCCAGATCAGGTAGGGCCGGTTGGAGAGGTCGATGGCGCAGCGGGTCAGGGTCTCGTCCATCGGGATGTAGGCATGGCCAAAGCGGCGCACGCCAGCGAACCCCGCCAGCGCCTCCTTCACGGCCTGGCCCAGCACGATGCCGGTGTCCTCGACCGTGTGGTGCATGTCGATATGCAGGTCGCCCTTGGTCTCGACGGTCAGGTCGAAGCCGCCGTGCCGGGCGAAGCTTTCCAGCATGTGGTCATAGAAGCCGATGCCGGTGGAGACGTGGCTCTCCCCGGTCCCGTCCAGATCGATGGCGACGCGAACCTGCGTCTCCTTGGTCTTGCGGGTGATATCAGCGGTCCGGCTCATGGCGCGGCGTATTGGTCGGGTGGGGGGGGATTGTCTAGGAATTTCGATGAGCCACCCCCTGTCACGCGCCCAGGAACAGCTCCCGCGACGGGCACAAATCCCCCACCACGCACCCGGCGCACTTCGGCTTACGCGCCACGCACACATAGCGGCCGTGGAGGATCAGCCAGTGGTGGGCGCGGGTAAGGCCGCGTTCGGGAACGATGGCCATCAGGTCGGCCTCGACCTGGTCGGGGGTCTTGCCCTTGGAGAGGCCGAGGCGGTGGGCGACGCGGAAGACGTGGGTGTCGACCGCGATGGCCGGCTCCACGTCGAGCTCGTTCAGCACCACGCTGGCGGTCTTGCGGCCCACGCCCGGCAGCGCCATCAGCGCCTCGCGCTGCAGCGGAACCTCGCCGGCGTACTGCTGGGTCAGGATATGCGACAGGGCGACGACGTTCTTGGCCTTCATCCGGAAGAGCCCGATCGAGGCGATGAACGGCGTCACCCCGGCCTCGCCCAGCGCCAGCATCTGCGCCGGGGTGTTGGCCACCGCGTAGAGCCGCTCGGTCGCCTTGTTGACCGACTTGTCGGTCGCCTGGGCCGACAGCACCACGGCCACCAGCAGGGTGAAGGGCGTCTTGTAGGTCAGCTCGGTGCGCGGATCGGGGCTGGCCGCCTCGAAGCGGGCGAAGATCTCGGCGACGCGCGCCTTCTCGGCCGGCGAGAGCCGGCGGCGCTTCTTCGCGGGCTTCTTCACTGGCCGCGCTTCTGCCGCTCGCGCAGCTCCATGCCCTTCACGATGGCGAGCTTGGCCACCGTGGCGCCGGGGATGAAAATGTTCGCCGCCTCCGCGCCGATATCGAGCAGGAACTTCGGCTCCAGGATCTTGCCAAGGTGCTGCTCAAAGGTGGAGCCCGCGGTCGAGACCGCGCCGGTCAGGGTGTCCACCTCGACCACCGCCTCCTTGCCGGCGCGGCGATAGCGGAAGGCGTGGACCGGGCGGTAATAGAGATCGACCGACTCCAGCTGCACGGTCTCCTCGAGGATCTTGTCGGCCTCGATCCGGCCGATGGCCTGGGAGACCGCGTCGCGCACCAGGCCCGAGGCCCGCACCTTCGGAGGCACCACCACCACCTTCTGCTCGGCCAGAGCCGCCAGCCGCTGGTCGTCCGCCTCAGCGACGGGGAAGTCGAGATAGAGGGACAGCCCCTCGTCCTCCTTGCCGGTCAGCCCATCGACCAGGGTCTCGCGGCGGCGCTCTTCCTCGCAGGACTCGTGACCGGTCACGAGAATGCGGTGCCCATCGATCGCGCGCGGCTGGCCGTCCACCGACACCGCCCGCACCTCCGGCGACAGGGCGATGTGGTAGTCGCGCGTCCGCTCGTACTTGGAGACCGCGAACGAGGTGATGCGCCAGAACGGCTGCAGCCGCTTCTCGCGGTAGATCACCTCGAATTCCTCGTCCTTGGGCCGGCTCAGGAAGCCGCTCATCCGCGCCAGGGCGCCGAACGCCTCGACGCGCTTGGCCCAGGCCATCCCCTCGGCGGCGTCGGGACCGATCCGGTCGGTGAGGACGAGGATGCGCTCCTCGGCGATCTCGACTTCCATGCCCGCGACAATGACGCGGAAATCGCTGGCCGCAACCTTCAGAGAATATAGCGCGACAGGTCGGCGTTCCTGGAAAGCTCGCCTACCCGGCCGCGCACATAGTCACCGTCGATGGTCAGGGCCTCGCCGGAGCGGTCGGAGGCGGTGAAGCTGATCTCCTCGACCACCTTCTCCAGCACCGTCTGCAGGCGCCGCGCGCCGATGTTTTCCACCGCCCCGTTCACCGCAACGGCGGCGTCGGCCAGGGCGTCGATGGCGTCGTCGGTGAAGGTCACGGTCACGTTCTCGGTGGCGAGCAGGGCCTGCTGCTGGCGCACCAGGTTGCCCTCGGGCTCGGTCAGGATGCGGCGCAGGTCGTCACGGGTCAGCGCCTTCAGCTCCACCCGGATCGGCAGCCGGCCCTGCAGCTCGGGCAGCAGGTCCGACGGCTTGGCGATGTGGAAGGCGCCCGAGGCGATGAAGAGGATGTAGTCGGTCTTCACCGGCCCATGCTTGGTCGAGACCGTCGTCCCTTCGATCAGCGGCAGCAGGTCGCGCTGCACGCCTTCGCGGGAGACATCGGCGCCCGACCGCTCGGCCCGGGCGCAGACCTTGTCGATCTCGTCGATGAAGACGATGCCCGAGTGCTCGGCCAGTTCGATCGCCTCACGCGTGGCGGCCTCCTGATCGACCAGCTTGTCGCTTTCCTCGGCGATGAGCGGGGCCCAGGCGGCGGCCACGGCGGTCTTGTGGGTCTTGGTGCGGCCACCGAACGCCTTGCCCATGATCTCCGAGAGGTTCAGCACCCCCATCGAGGCGCCGGGCTGGCCGGGGATCTCGAAGCCCTGCATGCCGGCGCCGGTGTCGGCCAGGGTCAGCTCGACTTCCTTGTCATCGAGCTCGCCGGCCCGCAGCCGCTTGCGGAAGGCCTCGCGCGTCGGCGGCCCGGCGCCGGGACCCACCAGCGCGTCCAGCAGCCGCTCCTCGGCCGCGGCCTCGGCCTTGGCGCCCACGCCGGCGCGGCGCTTGTCGCGCACCAGGCCGATGGCGATCTCGACGAGGTCGCGCACGATCTGGTCGACGTCGCGACCGACGTAGCCGACCTCGGTGAACTTGGTCGCCTCCACCTTCAGGAACGGCGCCTGGGCCAGCCGCGCCAGCCGCCGGGCGATCTCGGTCTTGCCGACCCCGGTGGGGCCGATCATCAGGATGTTCTTCGGCGTGATCTCGTCGCGTAGCGCCTCGGGCACCCGCTGACGGCGCCAGCGATTGCGCAGCGCCACGGCCACGGCGCGCTTGGCCTCGGCATGGCCGACGACGAAGCGGTCGAGTTCCGAGACGATCTCGCGGGGGGAGAACTCGCTCATCTAAAGCTCAACCGCCAATATCGGGCGTCGTCCAGCCGCGCAGCGGAGATAGAAGATTGCCACGGAAAACACGGAGAACACGGAGACGAAGTGGCGAGATGGCATTCGATTTTCGGCGCGCTGCCGCGCCCCTTTCCGTGTTCTCCGTGTTTTCCGTGGCCATTCTTTCTCGGCCGCGCAGCGGACTCTCGGGAAGCGTTTCACAGCACTTCCACGACGAGCTGGCCGTTGGTGTAGACGCAGATGTCCGCGGCTATGCCCATCGCCCGGCGCGCCACCTCCTCGGCCGAGCGGTCGGTGTCCATCAGGGCGGTGGCGGCGGCGAGCGCATAGTTGCCGCCTGAGCCGATGGCGGCCACGCCCTGGTCGGGCTCCAGCACGTCGCCGACGCCGGTGACGGTGAAGATCGAATTGCGGTCGGCCACCAGCAACATCGCCTCCAGCCGGCGCAAATAGCGGTCGGTGCGCCAGTCCTTGGCCAGGTCGACGCAGGCGCGGGCCAGCTGCTCCGGATATTGCTCGAGCTTGGCCTCGAGCCGCTCGATCAGAGTGAAGGCGTCGGCCGTGGCGCCGGCGAAGCCTGCCAGCACGCGGCCGTCGGCCAGCTTGCGCACCTTCTTGGCGGCGCTCTTGACGATGGTCTGGCCCATGGTGACCTGCCCGTCGCCGGCAATGACGGTCGAGCCGCCCTTGCGCACCGCGAGAATGGTGGTCCCATGCCAGTCAGGAAACGTGGACATGGCCGCGCATGTGGCGGCGGGGGCGGTCCGGGTCAAGCGGTACGCTCTCCCTTCCCCCTTGCGGGGCCCTTGCGGGGAAGGGTCAGGGATGGGGGTGTCAGCGCGGTGCTGGCCGAGTTGGCGGCCTTCCCCATACTCTGCAAGCTCGGGAGTGGGGCGTCGAACGGACGGAGGATTTTTTCCGATCGGTCGCTTCAGTCAAGGACGAGGCGAAGCCTCGCCGCTCCGCGGCCGCGCCGCAGGCGCGGTCCTTGACTGAAACGATCGATCGGAATCATGCTCCGCCGTGCGATCGACGCCTCAGCCTGTCCGCCGGCCGACGCTTTGGGCCCGCGTTTGACATGACCTTCTCCGATGCCGAGGTCGAACGCTACGCCCGCCACCTGGTGCTGCGCGAGATCGGCGGCCCTGGCCAGCAGCGGCTGAAGGCTGCCCGGGTGCTCGTGGTGGGCGCCGGGGGGCTGGGCGCGCCGGCCGCGCTCTACCTGGCGGCGGCGGGCGTGGGCGAGATCGCCATCGCCGATGCCGACACGGTCGCCCTCTCCAACCTGCAGCGCCAGGTGCTCTACGCCACCGCCGACGCCGGCCGGGTGAAGGTCGAGGCAGCGGCCGAGCGGCTGTCGGCGCTCAACCCGGACATCCGCATCGTCCCGATCGCCACGATGCTCACCGACGCCAACGCCCGCGCCCTGATCGCCGGCTACGACTTGGTGCTCGATGGCACGGATGACTTCGCCACCCGCTTCGCCGTGAACGCCGCCTGCGTCGCCGAGGGCGTCACGCTGGTCTCCGGCGCCATCGGCCGCTGGACCGGCCAGGTCGGCGTCTTCGCCGGCCGCCCCTGCTACCGCTGCCTCGTCCCCGACATCCCGCCCGACGCCGAAACCTGCGCCGCCGTCGGCGTCGTCGGCGCCCTGGCTGGCGTCATCGGCTCGATGATGGCGCTGGAAACGCTGAAGCTGCTGACCGGAGCTGGCGAGCCGCTCACCGGCCGGTTGCTGATCTACGACGCGCTGGCGGCGGAGGTGCGCACGGTGCGCGTCGGCGCTGATCCGGAGTGTCCGGTGTGTGAGGAGGGGGTGAATGCGGGCTAAGCGAGCGATCGGATGTCTGTTTACGCTGGCTGCTTTGGTCGTCCTTGCGGCGCCGGCATCGTCAGCCCGGCCGGCACAACCGCATGCCGCCAATGCCCATTCCGGACCGAGCGATCAGTTCGATGCGCTTTGCAGGAACGCTCCGCCCATTGAGGAGCGCCCGGATCCGGCGAAAGCCGGTGTGTACGAGTGTCTGCTCGACGCTCTCGCATTCGATCCGGGCGTCTACTTCTATGAGACCGAGCAGCCCGGCGTCGCCGCGGCCGGCGGGATTGTGGACGCCGTTTTCACCAACGCGATCCATGGCGACGCCTGGGGGTTCGCGATCGATCTGAGTTGCCTGGGTACTACGACCGACTCGGATGCGTGCCCAGCCGAGAAACGTCGAGTTCTGATCCGCGCCGTGACCTTCAAACCCAACCCGAACGCGCCGTCCAACTGGGAGTCAGAGGCATTCGGGACGGCCAGTGGCGTGCGCGGGTTTCTGGGCTGGCGGATGGACTGGCGCGAAGCTGACGTTGGGGCCTGTCCGGGGGCCGCTGACGTGTTGATGTCGCTGCAGCACCTGCACTGGTTCTCTTTCTCGGCGAACGACCGGGAGAACATCACGGGATCACAGGAACACGAGCCGGTCGTCGTCTCAAACGGCGACTCGGTCCTTGTCCGGGCGCGGGGTCAGACCAGCGGCTATCTCGTCGTCGAACTGCCGGGCTATGGGAAGGTCGCCGATTGGGCCCAGAAGATGATGACCACCGTCGAGCCTTGCTTGAAGCCGACGAGCGCGCCGATCCCGTGGCGAGTGGGACGGCCTGCGCCCCCGCATTGACTGCCGCCCCGTCAGCCACCGGGGATGAGGCGAAACGTCGGAGACCGCACCTATGAAAGCCCTGCTCTACCAAGGTCCGCGCGACATCCGCTGCGAGAGCTTCGACGACCCCAAGATCGGCGAGGCGCGGGACGCCATTGTGAAGATGACCCGCTGCGGCATCTGCGGCAGTGACCTGCATATCTACCATGGCCAGGGATTCTCGCCCGACCTCGGCTTCTGCGTCGGGCATGAGGCGGTGGGTGAGGTGGTGGAGGTCGGCAAGGGGGTGACGCGGCTGAAGGTCGGCGATCCGGTGATGCTGTCGGCGGCGGTCGGGTGCGGGGCGTGCGGGCCGTGCCTGGCGGGCGACATCGTCCAGTGCCGCAACAACCTGATGGCCTGCTACGGCCTCTCGCACCGGTTGGAGGGCTGCCAGGCCGAGTACATCCGGGTGCCGGCGGCCGACTTCAACGCCGCGCCGATCCCGGAGGGCCTGAGCGCCGACCAGGCGCTGATGCTCACCGACAACCTGCCCACCGCCTGGTTCGGGCTGAAGGGCGCGCGCATCCAGCCGGGCGACAATGTGGTGGTCGTGGGCCTGGGGCCGATCGGCCTGATGGGCGTCGAGGGCGCGTTTGCGATGGGCGCGGCGCGGGTGTTCGCGGTCGATCTGGTGGCGGAGCGGCGTGCGGTGGCGCAGAGCGTTGGCGCTACGGCGCTGCATCCGGACGAGGCGGCGGGCGTCATCGCCGAGGCCACCCATGGCCGCATGGCCGAGGCGGCGCTGGAGGCATCAGGCGGGGAGGCCACCATCCGCATCGCCATGGCGCTGGTCGGGCGCCAGGGCCGCGTCTCGGTGATCGGGGTCAACCAGACCGCCGACTTCGCCTTCGACATGCGCATGGCCTTCTTCAAGGGCCTGAGCTTCACCATCGGCACGTGCTCGGTGCAGCAATACTGGCCCGAGCTGATCCCCCTGATCCGCGGCGGGCGCCTGCATCCCGAACGCTTCATCACCCACGAGATGCCGCTGAGCGAGGGCGCCGAAGCCTACCGCCTGTTCGATGCGCGCGAAGCCGGGGCGCTGAAGATGGTGATGACCGCTTAGGAGCGGCAACGAGCCTCCCGGCTCCGCGTTGTTCGAGGCGTGGATGATGGAGGCTCGAGATGGCCGAACTGAAGGCGAAGACCCGCAACAAGCTGCCCGACAAGGATTTCGCCGAGCCGGACAAGCGCGCCTATCCGATCGAGGACAAGGCGCACGCCCGCAACGCCAAGGCCCGCGCCAGCCAGGCGGTGAAGGCCGGCCGCATGTCGAAGGCCGAGCAGGGCAAGATCGACAAGAAGGCCGACGCCAAGCTGAAGGCCGGCTGATGGCGCGCCGCCTGCCGGCCCACCTGCGGCTCGGCTTCGATGCGTGGGCGCTCGGCATGGAAGCGGCGTCCGTCATCGGCCTGCGTATGCTCAAGGCGGCAGCGGGCGGTCCCGCGGCCGACAATGAAGCGCGCCGAATGGTGGCAGAAAAGATTGCGGCCGCCGCCGATCTGCAGCTCATGGCGCTAACTGGCGGGCTTGGGACGACGCCAGCCAGCGCCGCTGCGAAGACGATGGCGCACTACCGCAGGAAGGTCCGCGCCAATCGGCGGCGGTTGTCGAGGGCTTAGTTGGCCGCCACCCCGTCGTCCCGGGTGATGACTTCCGAGACGCGGCGGATCGGCATGCCCATCACCCGCACCACGTCTTCGTTGAGCACCTCGTGGCCGCCCGGCTGCAGGTAGAGCCATTGCTCCATGGTGGTCATCGGCGCCTGCTTCAGGGCGTAGGTAAAGTGGAAGAGGTTGCCGCTGGTCTCGCCGCGCACCGGGCCGGCGGCGTCAGTCAGCGTGCCTTCCCAGCCTTGCGCGCCCACCCGATGCAGCACGAAGCGGCGGATGCGCGTGTCCGCGCCGAAGTGCAGGGTCTGGTCGAGCACGAAGCTGCCGTCGGGCTGGGTGTGGCCGACGCTCTCGACGTGGAAGGGCTGGGCGGGGGCGCCGTCGCCGGTCTCCTCCATGCCCCACGAGTGGGTGGGGCCGGTGAAGAAGGCGGGGGGATCGAAGGCAGGCGTCGCGGCAGCGAACTGGGACGCGGTCATGGGCGCCGCGCAGCCCGCCGCTGCGAAAGCCAGCAGGCAGAGTGGGAGCGTTGCGGCGGCGTGGAGGAAGCGCATTGGCCGAAGGTCTCTGCCGTCAGGTCGCGACGGCCGGTGCTTCATACGCTGCGATTGCAGGAGAGGTTCAGTCGCGAGCCCTAATTCGAAGGGCGTCCGCGTTCCGTCCGGATGGGGTTGACGGCGAATCGTGGGCGGCGTTGCTGGTCGCCGTGTTGGGCGGCAGGAGGCGCGGGCAGCGGTAAAGTACGGTGAATCTACGGTGCAACGGGCGCGCGCGGCCAGCGCCCCCTCCGTCATGCTCCGCATGACACCTCCCCCGTGTCACGGGTGAGGAGCGGCGGCTACAGCATCGACGGGATCACCCGGTCGGGCGGTTTGTGGCCGTCCATCCAGGTGCGGATGTTGGCGATGACCTTGTCGCCCATGTCGACGCGGCCCTCGATGGTGGCCGAGCTCATGTGGGGCAGCAGCACCACGTTGGGCAGCTTCAGCAGCTTGGGGTTCACCGTCGGCTCGTGCTCGAACACGTCGAGGCCGGCGCCGGCCATCTCGCCGGCTTCCAGCATGCCGGCCAGGGCCGATTCGTCGATGATCTCGCCGCGGGCGGTGTTGATCAGAAAGGCGTGGGGGCGGATCAGCTTCAGGCGCCGCGCCGACAGCAGGTGGTAGGTCGCCGGCGTGTGCGGGCAGTTGACCGAGATGAAGTCCATCCGGGCCAGCATCTGGTCGAGGCTCTCCCAGTAGGTGGCCTCCAGCTCCTCGGCGATGCGGGGGCTGACCGGCTTGCGGTTGTGATAGTGGATCGAGAGGCCGAAGGCGCGGGCTCGGCGGGCCATTGCCTGGCCGATGCGGCCCATGCCGATGATGCCGAGCCGCTTGCCGCCGATGCGCCGGCCCAGCATCCAGGTCGGCGACCAGCCCTTGAACTCGCCGGACTTGATCGCCGCCTCGCCCTCGAGCGTCCGGCGCGCGACCGCCATCAGCAGCAGCATGGTCAGGTCGGCGGTGTCGTCGGTCAGCACGCCGGGCGTGTTGGTGACCATGATGCCGCGGTTGGTGGCGGCGGTGACGTCGATGTGATCGACCCCGACGCCGAAACTGGCGATCAGCTTCAGCTGCTCGCCGGCGGCGGCGATCACCGCCGCGTCGATGCGGTCGGTGATGGTCGGCACCAGCACTTCCGCCTTGGCCACGGCGGCCGCGAGGCCCTCCGCGGTCAGGGGCATGTCCTCGACATTGAGCTCGGTATCGAACAGCTCACGCATCCGCGTCTCCACCGGATCGGGGAGCTTGCGGGTGACGACGACTTTCGGCTTGCGGATGGCCATAGGCGACCTCTAGCAAAGGCGTCGCGAAGGGCCAAGCAAGGGCGGGATGAGGCGAGGCGCCAAACGCCGGATTGCGGGAGTGGTCGGCGCCCTGTTGCTGCTGGGCGCCTGCGATCGCCACGACGGCGAGGGCGATCTCTGTCCCAACCAGAAAACCCCGTCCGGCTTCTGCATTCCCCGCTACGTCAGCCTCAAGCGCGGCGAGGTGTTCGGGCGCCGGGGGCCCGGCATCGATTACCCCACCATGTTCGTCTACCACGCCCGCGGCCTGCCGGTGCAGGTGATCGACGAGACGGTGGACTGGCGGCGCGTCTGCGATCCGGACGGCGGCGCGGTCTGGGTCAACAAGGTGATGATCGACGGCCGGCGCACCGTGATGGCCAGCGGCAAGGACCAGGTGGCCCTGCGCGCCGCGCCGGCCGACACTGCGGCGCCGACCGCCTACCTGCGGCCCCGCGCCATCGCCTCTCTCAGCCAGTGCAAGGGCGACTGGTGCCAGGTCAGCGCCGACGGGGCGAGCGGCTGGCTGAAATCCTCCGAGGTCTGGGGGCTGGCGGCGCCGGCCCAATGTCGTTGAGCGTGAGCGCAGGGGCTGATAGGGGCGGAAGCATGACAACCCAGCCGGCCACCCAAAACGGTCCCAACAAGGGCAGCTTCGACAAGGATGAACTCCTCGCCTGCGCCCGCGGCGAGATGTTCGGTCCCGGCAACGCGCAGCTGCCCGCGCCGCCGATGCTGCTGTTCGATCGCATCACCCAGATTACCGCCGAAGGCGGGGCCAACGGGCTCGGCTACATCGAGGCCGAGTTCGACATCAGCCCCGGCCAGTGGTTCTTCGACTGCCACTTCCTCGGCGACCCGGTGATGCCGGGCAGCCTCGGCCTCGACGCCCTGTGGCAACTGGTCGGCTTCTACCTGGGCTGGATCGGCGGCAAGGGTCGTGGCCGGGCGCTGGGCTGCAGCAAGGTGGAGTTCAAGGGCGAGGTGACGCCGGCGACCAAGCTGGTCACCTACAAGATCAACATGAAGCGAGTTATCAATCGGCGGCTGGTGATGGGCATAGGCGACGGGGTAATGGAAGCCGACGGAACGCCTATCTATTGGGCTGAAGATCTGCGCGTCGGCCTCTACCAGCGGAAGTAAGCGGACCCGGGAACGAACATGCGCCGCGTCGCGGTCACAGGCTTCGGTATCGTCTCGTCCATCGGCCTGGGCGCCAACGAGGTCATTGCGTCATTACGTGAGGCGAAGTCCGGCATCGTCGCCGCGCCGAGCTATGCCGAGCTGGGCTTTCGCTGCCAGGTCGAGGGCCGCCCGCAGATCGACTGGGAGAGCATGGTCGACCGGCGCGCCGCGCGCTTCCTCGAAGCCGGCACCGGCTATGCCCACATCGCCATGGAGCAGGCGATCGCCGACGCGGGCCTGACGCCCGACGAGGTGTCCCACGACCGCACCGGCCTGATCGTGGGCTCCGGCGGGCCCTCGACCAAGGCCATTGTCGAGGCGGCCGATATCGCCCGCAGCAAGGGCGTCAAGCGCATCGGCCCGTTCGCGGTGCCCAAGGCGATGAGTTCGGGCCCGTCGGCGACGCTCTCGACCTGGTTCAAGATCCGCGGGCTCAACTTCTCGGTCACCTCGGCCTGCGCCACCTCGACCCACTGCATCGGCATCGCCGCCGGCGAGATCGCCCTCGGCCGCCAGGACATCGTCTTCGCCGGCGGCTGCGAGGAAGTGGACTGGACGCTGTCGGAACTGTTCGACGCGATGGGCGCGATGAGCTCGAAGTTCAACGCGACGCCCGAGCGCGCCAGCCGCGCCTATGACGCCGACCGCGACGGGTTCGTGATCGCCGGCGGCGCCGGCATCCTGGTGCTGGAGGCGCTGGACCGCGCCCAGGCCCGGGGCGCCAAAATCTACGGCGAGATCGTCGGCTACGCGGCCAATTCCGACGGCCATGACATGGTGGCGCCCTCGGGCGAGGGCGCGGCGCGCTGCATGCGGCTGGCCCTGGAAAGCGCCGGCGGGCGCAAGATCGACTATCTCAACCCGCACGGCACCGGCACCCCGATCGGCGACATCAAGGAGATGGACGCGGTGCGCGCCGTGTTCGGCGACGCCGTGCCGCTGATCTCGTCGACCAAGTCGCTGACCGGGCACAGCCTGGGCGCGGCGGGGGCGCAGGAAGCGATCTACTGCCTGATGATGATGGGCGGCGGCTTCGTCGCCGAGAGCGCCAACATCGACAATCTCGACCCGGCCTTCGCCGACCTGCCGATCGTGCGCCAGCGCCTCGACCGCCCGGTCGACACGGTGATGTCCAACAGCTTCGGCTTCGGCGGCACCAACGGCTGCCTGGTGATGAGCCGGGTATAACGGCGCCGAGGCGCACACGGTCACGGGAACCTACGGCGAATACCTGCTGCAGAAGGTCGGCCGCGTCTTCCCGGGCCTGAGCACGGCCGTCTTGCCCGGCTGAAGCGGTGGCCGCCGGATTGGGCGGTGGCGTCGGGCCCAGAGCGCCGGGTCAGTCTCGCGACGCATTCGAGACGGCGACCAGGACCAGAACAACGATCAGAAGCAGGTCGATCGCGCCAAGCCATGCGCCAATGAGGGCCGGCCCACGCGGGCGGTGCTTGCGCAGGTTGACGATGCCGGTGATGACCGCGGCGATCGGGAGCCCCAGGTCGACGAGCGGAACCCAGATGAGGGGGACGCTGAGGATACCCAGGATCAGCGGCAGGAAATTCAGGAACTGGTTCGGCGGCGCCGCCGTGGCGGCGGGCGCGCTTGCCGGCGTCGCCGCGGCCACGGCAGGAGGGCTCGGCACGGCCGCGGTCGGCGCCGGGTCTGGCGCGGCTGGGGCCGCAACGGCCGGCGGCCCGTCGAACCCCATGGCCGCCGGCGGGGACGGCGCTTGGGGCGGCGCCTCGTCCTCGCTGACCGAGTCGGCGACAGCGACCTCTGGGGGCGCCGCCGCGACCGGCGCGGCCACCGGCTGCGGCGGATCCTCCACCGGGGCTTCGCCCTCGGCGGCCGCCTCCGGGTCCTTAGGCGGCGATGCAGCGCCTTGCAGGGGCGCGAACGTGCGCCCCGCTTCGAACATCCGCTCCAGCTCGGCTTGCGAGCGCGTCATGGCGCGCGCGGCGGTCGCGAGCTGGGTCGCGGCGTCGCGGTGGTGGGTCTCGGCGTCCGCGCTGGCCAGCAAGGCCTGATCGATCTCGGTCTGGGCCGCGCGCACGACGCTCTGGGTGGCGTGCCGCTCCACCATCCATCGCAGCTGCTCCTCGGCGGCCGTCAGCGCCGCGCCGGCCCGGACCTTGCGCTCCGACGCCTCGGCCTCCGCGCCTTGCGCCGCCTGGTAGGCCTCGATGGCCACGCTGATCGCGTCTTGCCGGCCCCGGATCGTGCGCTCCCGCTCGGCCAGCGCGGAGGTCACGTGGCCGGCCGTGACGCTGCCCGTCCGCACCAGGAAATCCTCGACCGTGCGAACGACCCGCGACCAGCCATTGTGCGGCTCGCGATCCGTCCAGCCGGTGAGCGGCAGGCCGTTGATCGCATCGAAGGGCGGCGGGGGCGAGGCGACCCCCCAGATGATGTTGATCAGCTTTTCCCGGCGGTCGCCGAGCCGCGCCTCCGCCATGACGTTCTTGCTGGCGGTCGACGCGGGCGACCAGATCACCAGCACCGCCGAGAGCTCGTTGAGCTGCCGTTTCAGTTCCTCTTGCCAGTCGACGCCCGGCATATCCTCGTCCCACCAGACGTCGACGCCGAGGGAGCGCAGGCCGAAGACGATGTGCGAAGCCAGCTCCCGGTCGACGCGCGAATACGAGAGGAAGATCCCCGACACGAACTGGTCCCCGAAGCCGCCGCAGCCCGAATTCACTCACACGCCGCACGCTAACACAATGGGCAAACCACGGCGGTGGTCACCCTCGGCTTTCGTGGCGGAGAGGGGGGGACAATACGCCGCCTCAGAAAGTCGCTGTAAAAACAATGAGATAAAGGTGCCGACCGCAACCGTTCTGTAGCGCGTTTTGTAGCAGTGACCTTGGTTTGGCCGATCCGCGTCAACGTGCGCCGAAGCCTCGTCGCCGCCGGTTTGATACCAGGCTCGCCGAGAGACACCACCGCGAAGGATCAGGATGCCGAACGCCGTTACGCATGGACCGATGACCTGCGACCGTTGTTGGAAAGGCGTCGCAGAACCAGTGCAGGACGCCGGCCCATTTCGGCTGGTTCGTGATCCGGGTCACTGGGGCAGTCCGAACCCAAGCACCCTCGTTCTTGGCATCAGCAAAGGCAACACACAGTCAAACGCCCTCGTCACGGGCCACTTCAACGATGTTGCGTTCAAAGGTATCAGGCATCGCCTGCTTGCGGCCCTGCAGAGGGTCGGTCTTCTGCTGGGGGAGACCCCCGCCGACTTTGACCGCCGCTTCACGGCGACCGAGCTAGACTACGCGTTTGCGAGCGTTGTTCGATGCTCGTTGACCGAGATGGACCGCAACAAGCACGCCCACACCGCCGACAGCCCGAACGTTGTTCCGGCGTTCAAACAGGGGTCAGAGGCGTACGCGTTCGCGTCCGCTTGTGTAGATCAGCACATAGGCCACCTGTCGGAACTTACCCGCTTAGTGATCCTTCTCGGGAACAGCGACGCCTACATCAAAGGTCTGCGAGCGTTGGTCGGTCGAACACGCGGCGAGCTGAGGCTGATAAACGATGTCGCCTATCGGTCACGGGACGTGTCCTTCGTTCATCTGTGCCACCCATCGAAGGGCAATGGCCACTTCGGGGCTGCCCTTCGGGGTGAAGGTACGCCAGGGAGGAAGATGCGGTTAGCACAAGCGGCGCTAGGCCAGCTTTCAGCCAGTCCTTCCACCGACCCGCTCACATCTTCGCGTTAAGCGGACCACACAGTGACCATGAACATTGATGCTCTTCCGCGTTATGGTGACGCCGAAGTGGAGAAATCATTCGGCATATCAGTATCTCGGCTGAGAACTGCTCAACGCCTAAGCGTTGTGACTTCGGGAAAGATGACTGTACGCAGGCACATACGTGTTTGGCGACTTGACGCGATCCTGCGCGTTTTCATGGCCCACCGCTTTGCGGGCGAGGGCGGCCTCGCATTTAACGCATGCGCCCTCGCCCTAGCGTCCGGGCTCGACGCTTCGTGGGATGCGGTAAACCGCTGCGCGTTTGAGGGCGGCCCTGACCTCAATGCACGGTTCCGCGTGGTGAACCGGCGCTATGTCACCGTGGCCATTCCAGGTTCAGCAACCTTCGGCGCTGGTGAGATTGTGGTGGAAGATGATGGGCGAGCGTCGTTCAAGTTAGATGATCATCGCCGCGTGGACGACAACGACGCCGACCAAGCTCCGGTTGTCTCTGAGTTGGTGTTTTACCTGGACCCGGTCATCCGCGAATTCAGGCGTCTGTATGCGGAAGCCGCGTAGGCCCGGCGGGACCCAAACGAGCGCGAACGCACTGCTCACAAAAACAAAAGACTTAGGTCTCCGATACGCACCGAACGTGTTTCAGCCGTGTGTCACACATCCGAGAGCACTCTAGCTCGCCGGGGCACCTGCCCAAGCGGCAGACCAAGTTTGCGGCGTGCACGAGGCCGGTTGAACCTTGCGGCTGTCATCCCGCCCCAGGTCTCGTCCTCCGCGACCCTTCTAGTCGAACATCCGGGCGAGGGGTTGCGGCCAGCATGCGGCGGACCCCTTGGCGAGCTAGTCGAAGATGCGGGCGAGCGTGTCGATGTCGTGCAACTGGCCCGGCAGGAGCAACAGGACCTCGGACTTCCTCGCAAGGACATGCGCCGCCTTGGTGAACCCGTTGCGTGAACAGACGACCGCGTAGTCGGCACCGTAGAAAGCTCGGGCACCGCCAGCTTCCTGGACCGAGGCGTTGCCAACGGGGCCGCCTTGATCCTTACACTGAATGACGAACGATCTACCCTCCTTGGTCGCCTTGAGGTCTCCGCCCTGATCCCCCGCCCCCCCAATGTGGGATACGAGAAAACCTGAAGCGCGGAGCAGCTCTGCGCACTCTAGCTCGAATGATCGGCCGTCGTTGTTTCTTGAGGTAGCTTCAGATTGGCCCATTCCTTCGATCAACGCTCCGATCGGCAGAAGTGATATGGCGAAGCCCGCCATCTCGACGGCGCGCGGGTCATCTGAATACACTCCGATCCGTTCACTCACGATGTCCTCGCAGAGGCGAGCGGAAGCTCGCGCCAACGCCCGCTCGATCCACTTTCTGTTGTTCCGAATGCCGTAGAACTCCTCGCGCGCTATCCCTACCAACTCTGACGCATGTGAGATGAGCAGGGAGCGCCCGTAACACAGCATGAATGCCAGCATGCTAGCCTCTGCCGCGAGCGCAGCGGAGGCTACTTCAGCGGCGGCCACTTGGGACTGAATAACGAAGCCGAGTGCGAGCTCGTCAGCTGTCGCGGCGACCTCGCGTCGTGCTGCAGGTCCATCCACCAACTCAGCGAGGTCGGGGTAGCTTTCCCGAAACAATGGGCAGCGAATGATTTGATCGCAAGTTCCCGGCAGGTCGGCGCTAATCTCCTCGAACCCCGGAACGCTCGATAGCCGCCGGGCGATTGCCTGTCGGGCAGAGAGGGGCACGTCTGATAGCTGTGGCTCTTTCATCAACGCCCAGAGGACGGCCCGATCCGGAATAAATCCGCCGCGTACCATTCCTCTCAACGCAGCGCGCTTGCCGTTGCCAACGGCAATATCGACCGGCGACGCCCCGGCGAGTTGGGTCCTGGGGTCTGCCCCCTGACGCACCAACCAGCAAGCTATCCCTTCCGCGTCGAACAAGGCGGCCGCCCAAAGGAGCGAGACCTTAGCGCCGTCAGTCGTCGTGACTACGGGCGCGTCGATGTCACTGAGCCTCGCTGCGAACTGCTGGACGACTTCAACGTCATCCGCCGCCATGGCAGCCGTCCCGCCAATCTTCTCAGTCAACGCCTACCCACCACGCGCATACTCGGTACCAAGACCCGACATGGCCTTACTTCGCTGTGCTGTGCAACCGGTTGCAACGCGGCGACGGGGAACCCGCACCGCTGCCACCGGATTGGCCGCGATCTTGGCGTTGTCCCTGCCCCAGTTCATCACCGTCGAGAGGGCAGCGAGGTAGCCTTCCTTCACAGTGAGCGCACTTCGCTGTGTGCCGTCCGGCCGCGCCGCAAAGAGATGGTCCTTCCATCTTATAACGTCGGATGTGGTCACCAAGGTGGCGTCGTCATGGCCCAAGAAGGCGACGAACGCTTTTAGCTGCCGCCGCCAAGCCTTCTCCGTGGAGGCGGCGGGCTTTCGCTCAAGGGCGTAGCCGTCAAAGAGGGCGATGATCGACACCGGCGCGGACTGTTCAGGCTGCGCCCGATCCGCCGCGTATCGTGCGGCCGAAAATCGATCATCCGGGACCTTCATGGCTTCGCCATTGATTTCGTCCCTGCGCTGACGGCCGATTTCCAGCCTCGCATAAGCGACCCACCTGACCAAAAGCGCCCTCAGCGTTGGTTGATCGGCTAGGTCCCATCCGCGCTCCCCACAAATGTGGTCGGCGATCCAATCAGTCAGCAGCGGCTGAGAACCTCCGCCCGGCCTCAGGGCTGTTGCAACCGGTTGCAGCGACAGGTCGATGTCCTGCAGCACGTCCTTCGCGCCCATCTCGTCCGTCGAAAAGTCGTTGTCCTCACGGCGGCGGCGCTCACGCAACCACACCCTCACCGCCGCCTCAATCTCGTCCGCCGATGGCGTTCGGTTCAGAACCGTAGAGGAAACCGTAGGATCGGGCTTGCCTCGCTGTGCGCACAGGCATTGGTCAAACGCCTTCAGACTGATCGCCAAGCGATGCCGGGCCTCCGTCAAGCTGCGCGTCCTCAGCGAGGTTACGACTTCGACCTGACCGCCGAAAGCTGCGCGAGCGTCGGGAGGGACCGCCCGGCGGAAGTAGTAAGTCCCGCCCCGCTCATAGAGGTAGTCGTTATTGCGAACACGCTTCACCGGAAGGCCCGTTTGTAACACCGCCTGTAGCAGTGTTAGCGGCACAAGCCTCGGAAATTCAATACTTCTTTTGGCATCAACGCCCTAGGCGGGCAGTGGCGGAGAGGGGGGGATTCGAACCCCCGATACCCTTGCGAGTATGCCGCATTTCGAGTGCGGTGCATTCAACCGCTCTGCCACCTCTCCTGGGTTCCGCGAGCGAGGGCGGGATAACTAGCGATGGCGGGGGTGGGGTGCAAGCGGGCGCCTTGCCACGGCTGTTGGCGGGCCGCTATCTGCGGCCATGAGCGCCAGCCTCTTCATCAGCCACGCGACCGGCGACGCCAAGACGGCGCAGGCGCTGTGCCAGGCGCTGGAGGCCAAGGGCTTCAGCTGCTGGATCGCCAGCCGCGACATCGCGCCGGGCGAGAACTTCCAGGTGGCGATCGTGCGGGCGATCCGCTCGGCCAGGATGATGCTGCTGGTCTTCACCAGCGCGGCCAACAACTCCGAGGAGGTAGCCAAGGAGCTGGCGCTGGCCAGCCAGAACCGGCTGACCGTGGTGCCGCTGCGGGTCGAGAACGTCGCGCCCAGCGAGACCTTCGCCTACGAGTTCGCCACCCGCCAGTGGATCGACTTCCACACCGACTGGGGCAAGGCGGTGGAGCAGCTCAGCCGCTTTATCGGCGGGGTCCTGTCGGCCGAGCCCAAGCCGGAGAGCGTGGAGACGCCGGTATTCGCGCCGCCGCTGCCCGCGCCGCGCCGAGCGCCCGCCCGCCGCGGGGCGCTGCTGATCCTGGTGGTGGCGCTGGTGGTCGCCGGGGTGGCGTTCGCGGTGCTGAAGATGGCCCCGCTGCTCGGCCACAAGGCCGCGCCGGCGGCGGCCGTCATCGCGCCGCCGAAGCCGCCGCCCGCGAACAGCAGCGAAGTGCCGTTCTGATGGAGTGGGGGTATCGGCGCGGGCCTCGTTAGGCTAGCGCCGACTCGATCTCCTCGATGGCTTGGTCCGTCGACTGAAAGTGAACGCCGCTCCAGCCCAGGCGGAGCGCAGCGTCGATGTTTTCCAGCATGTCGTCCACGAAGACAATGTCGGCGCCGGCCGCGCGGAGGCGCGCCTCCGCGTGGCGGTAGAAGGCCGGGTCTGGCTTGGTCAGGTGCGCGTCAGCCGACGTGATGGCGAGGTCGAACAGGCGCACCAGCTCCGGCCGGGCCAGCAGCTCGGCCTCGGGGGACGGGTTGTTGGTCAGCGCGGTGACGACGACACCGCGCTGGCGCAGGCGGACGACGCAAGACGCCAGCGCCTCGTCGGGCTGGGAGGCGAACGCCTCGAAGATCAGGTCCCGCACCAGCGCCGCACTCACGCCCAGGTTGGCCCCGGCGGTCTCGTAGCAGGTCTCCTTGGTGATCTCGCCGAGTTCGGCGGCGGCCCAGTGTGGACCCCAGAGGTGCGCTTGCAGCGCTTGCGCCGAGCACCCGAAGGCCGGCGCCCAGCGCTCGTAGAGCGCCTGGTCCGGCCAGGAGCGGTAGACGACACCACCGATGTCGAGCGCCAGTACCCGCGTCGCTTGCCCCGAACGCGCACCGCCACAGCCTCTCCTATTCGTCGGACGTCGCGTCGTGGGACGTCGCGCCCGGAGCCTTGCGGACCGGCTCCGAGACGTCCGCCACACACGCGTCCTGGGTCTGGCGGATGTAGATGCGGTCGTATTCCTGGATGTCGTCGGGCAGGTCGTCGTAGCCGACGAGGTAGGTGTGGCGGCGCAGTTCGTTGTCGCGGACGGGGGCGTAGCGCCAGCCGTCCATGCGGCGCTGGGCGTTCCAGCGGGCGTGTTCGAGGGTGGCCAGCACCTCCAGCTCGGCGTCGTCGTGGAAAAGGCGCTCGCCGGGCGCCAGCTTGGGCAGCACGGCGACGCCGCGCCAGCGCGCCGGGTCGATGCCGGCGCTGGCCAGCTTGGCCGGGATGTGGGCGACGGCGTCGCGGTTGGCCTGCCGATAGGTCTCGTCGAGGTTTTCCCACGGCCGGCCGGAGGCGTTGTTGGGATCGTCGCGCTGCGCCGCCGGCAGCTTGGCGCGGTAGGCCTCGCAATAGGCGCGCGCCGCGCAGTCAGGGGCGTCGGCGAGGAATTCGCTCGCCACCAGCAGCTGGTCGAGGTCGCCGAACGAGATCAGCTGGTCGAGGCCGTGCTTGCCGCGGGCAGGGATCACGCTGGCGTCCCTGAGGCGCACGAAGATCGGCGGCTCGCGCAGGCCCATGGCGCGCAGCAGCGACTGCAGCATGGCCGTGGTGTCGAGGGCGTCGGTGTCGTTGGAGAGGCAGATGTAGGCCGCGGTGATCGGGCCGCCGGTCTTCAAGTGCTCGGCGAGCTGGTCGGGCGCGGGCAGCACCGAGCGGGCGCCGATCTGGCCGGGAATGAAGACGCACTCGGCCGAGGCCTCGATCTCCGGCGCCCGGACCCGCCAGGCCGCCTCGAGGCCCGAGGCAGAGGGGTCGATCACGGTCAGGCGCGGCGCGGCGAGGTAGCTGGTGCTGCAGTTGACGATCAGGTCGCGGGCGATCGACTGGCCGATCTGGCCGAAGCCGACGATCAGGGCGTGGATGCGCGGCTGCTGGCGCTGCTTGGCGATCAGGAAGGCCGGGTGGGCGATCATCAGGGCGCGGGCGGCGACGGCGGCGGCCGAGAGCACCCGGGTGTGGGGCTCGTTGAGGGTGGCGCCGATGTCCTCGGCGAGGCGCGCCTCGCGCATCATCACGGTGACGTAGGCCTTGGGCGAGGCGTGGCGGGCGGCCCGGGCGAAGACCAGGGCCTCGGCGTCGTCGTCGGAGGCGATCAGCACGTGGTCGGCCTGGCGGGCATGAGCGCGGACCACGCCCGGCTTGTCGCGCAGCGGCCAGGCCAGCGCGATGTCGGCCATGCTGGCCGAGCTGAACTCCGCCGCGCCGAGCCAGAGCACGCTGGTGTGGGCGCGGCGCGCCGCCTCGAAGGCGGCCGCGGCCAGCGGCCCGGAGCCAATCACCACGGCCGACTGCTTCATGTAGCGGGCGAGCGCGCCGGACAGGTGCTCGCGCAGCAGGGCGGCCAGCGCCAGGATGCCGCTGAACACCGCGCCGGCCCCGGTCCAGCGGCCGAGCCGGAAGCGCCAGTCCATCAGCCCGACGCCGCCGGTATAGGCGTCGTTGTTGATCTCGAAGAGGGCGAGGGCCTTGTAGAGGGCGTCGTCCCAGTGGGCGCCGTAGCTGAGCCAGCCCCAGAGCCCGAGGCCGATGGTGAAGGCCGCCGCCGCCGGGATCACCCAGGCGAGGCGGATCGGGAAGACCCCTTCGTGCTGGTTGTTTTCCGCCACGGCCCCCCGCCCGCGCCGCTAGACCGGAAAATCGCCGGCCCGGCTCAGCGCCGAGATGGGCGCCTTGCCGATCTTGTCGCCGATCCAGCGCCCGGCGCCCACTAGGCCCGCGATATCATAGCCGGTGTCGTAGCCGGCGCGGCCCAGCATGTAGACCAGGTCCTCGGTGGCGATGTTGCCGGTGGCCGCCGGCGCGAACGGGCAGCCGCCCAGGCCGCCGCAGCTGGCGTCGAGCACCGAGACCCCGGCCTCGACGCTGGCGAAGGCGTTGGCGAGGCCGGTGTTGCGCGTGTCGTGGAAGTGCATGCGCAGGCGGGCATCGGGGGCGACCTTGCGCACCGCCTCGATGCGGGCGCGGACGGTCCAGGGGTCGGCGACGCCAATGGTGTCGGCCAGCGCAATCTCGGGCACGCCGAGCGCCGCGGCTTCCCTGGCCAGGGCCACCACCTGATCTTCGGAGACCTCGCCGTCGAACGGGCAGCCGAAGGCGACCGAAAAGGTGACGCTGATCGGCGGGCCGCCTTCGGCCTTCTGCCGCGCCACGATGGCGGCCAGGGCGGCCATCTGGTCGGCGACGCCCGCGCCCTGGTTGCGGATGCCGAAGCCGTCGGTGGCGCAGACCACGACGTTGGCCTCATCGACCTTGGCCGCCAGCGCCCGGTCCCAGCCGCGCTCGTTGAGCACCAGGCCGATGCGCGAGCGGCCGGGCGTCGCGGGCAGGCCCTGCATGATCGCCTCGGCGCCCGCCATCTGCGGCACCCGGCGCTCGTTGACGAAGGACACGGCCTCGATGCGGCGCGCGCCGCAGGCTTCGAGGCGGCGGATGAAGTCGAGCTTGTCGGCCGGCTCGAGCGCGGCCTTCTCGTTCTGCAGCCCGTCGCGGGGGCCAACTTCGACGATCTCGATGAAACGGCTCATGCCGGATGTCGCTCTTAACCTCAGGGCCCGGAATTCACCGCGGCCGGTCGATATAGCCTTAAGACCTGGGCATGGCCGCTGGAATAGTCGAGCCCCTGCACCACCCCCGCAACGCTGGCGGCGGCGTGGTCGGCGGCCAGGGCCTGCTGGAAGGCGGCATCCTGGCGGCCCTCGACCACCGCGGCGCGGCCCTGGGCGATGGCGTCGGCGGCGTCCTTGGGCGTGCCGAGCACGGTGGGGGCGCCGAGGGCGAAGACCAGGCTGGGCTCCTGGTAACCGGCCACGGCTACCGGGCCTTGGGCGTTCGGCTGGCCCGGCCCGAGCCCGGCCTGGCTCAGCCCCTGCGCCACCTCTTGCGACAGCCAGAGCTTGCCCAGCGTCGGCGCGACGCAGCCCACGAGCGCGCCGTGGCCCAGCACCCCCAGGATGCAGGCGGCGATGGCGGCCCGGCCGGCCTGCTTGCGGAGTAGCAGCAGTGCCCCGGCGCCGGCCGACCCCAGCAAGAGCAGGGCGGCCAGCGCCACGAACGGCCAGCTCCAGCCGCCGCCGTAGAGCGCCGCCGCCACGGCGGCCGCGACCGCCAGGGCGACCGCGACGACTGCGAGCAGGCCGGCGCCGATCCAGCGCACCCGCGGCTCTAGCGGCTCGCGCAGGGCCGCGGCCATCAGCCAGGCCAGAGCGCCGAAGGTGGGCAGGGTGTAGTGCGGCAGCTTGGTCGGCACGAGCTCGAACAGCAGCCAGGTGGGGACGAGCCAGCAGAGCGCGAAGCGGATGCCCGGCTCCAGCCGCTTCTGCCAGCCATGGGTCAGGCCGGCGGGCAGCAGCAGGCTCGCGGGGAAGAGCAGCACCGGGCTCAGCAGCAGATAATAGCCGGGCGGGGCGCCGTGGCCCTCCTGGCCGCCGGCCAGCTTGGGCGCCAGGTCGCCGCCGAGAGCCGAGCCCCAGAAGCCGCCGTCCGAGACCACGGTGATCGCAAACGCCCAGGGCAGCACGGCCCCGGCGATGAGGATCATGCCCCAGTCCCAGCGCAGCCGCGCCATCCAGCGCCAGCGCCGCTCCCAGACGCCGATGGTCAGCAGGGTCAGGCCCACCACCATCGGCCCGATCGGCCCCTTCAGCAGCACCGAGGCGGCCATACCGAGCCAGAACAGCAACTTCACCCAGCGCCCGACCGGCGGCCCCTCGCGCTCGGCCAGGTAGACGCGCGCCATCGCGGCCATCGAAAGGGTGATCGCCCCACAGAGCGCTGCGTCGGTGGTCGCCAGCACCTCCTCGGTGGAGAGCGCCATGGTGGCGGCGAGCAATCCGCCCGCCATCGCCGCCTCGGTGGGCTTGAGGAAGGCCAGCGCGCCCCACGCGCAGGCCGCGGCGGCCAGCATGGCGCCCAGCACCGAGGGCACGCGGTAGGCCCAGATCTGCCGCGCCTCGACCTGCGACAGCAGCTTCACGCTCGTCGCCTGCAGCCAGTAGACGCCGACGGGTTTCTTATAGCGTGGCGTCTGCTGCAGCATGATGTTGGTCAAATCGCCGGTCTCCAGCATCTGGGCGCTGGCTTCGGCGAAGCGGGATTCGTCGCGGTCGGTCGGCGGCAGGGTGAAGAGGCCGGGCAGCGAGGCCAGCAATGCGATGATCGCGGCCAGCAGCGGCGCGCGCCGCGGCGTGGCGAATCGCAGGGCCAGGTCCCGAACCGTCATCGCCGCGCTAGTAGCATGATCTTTCAGCGCCGGGCCTTTTCGCAAGGGGAGGCTTTTCCGCTATGAGACGCGGGCCATGTCCCCCGAGTTCTCAATAGTCGTACCCGTCTTCGATGAGGAAGGCGCCGCGCCGGCCCTGGCGCGGGAGATCGCCGCCGCCTTCGCCGGCTCGGCCTACGAACTGATCTTCGTTGATGACGCCAGCCGCGACGGCACCGCCGCCGCCCTGGCCGCGCTCGCCGGCGAGATACCGGCGCTGCGCCTCCTGGCCCACGCGAAGAACGCCGGCCAGAGCCGCGCGGTGCGCACCGGCGTGCTGGCCGCCCGCGCGCCGATCGTGATCACCTTGGATGGCGACGGGCAGAACGATCCGGCCGACGCGCCGCGCCTGGCCCGGCGGCTGCAGGCCGGCGAAGCGACGCTTGGGCTGATCGGCGGCGTGCGGGTCAATCGCAAGGACACCCAGGCCAAGCGCATCGCCTCGCGGCTGGCCAACGGCATCCGCCAGGGCCTGCTGCATGACACCGCCGCCGACACCGGCTGCGGCCTCAAGGCGTTCCGGCGCGAGGCCTTCCTGCGGCTGCCCTACTTCGATCACATCCACCGCTTCCTGCCCGCGCTGATGCTGCGCGAGGGCTACGAGGTCGCGTTCGAGCCGGTGGGCCACCGGCCGCGCCAGGCGGGCCGATCGAAATACACCAACCTCGGGCGCCTCTGGGCCTCGACGTCCGACCTCTGGGGCGTCGTCTGGCTCAACGCCCGGGCCCGCCATCCGGGCCAGATCAGCGAGCGCGCCTCAGGTGAAGGCCGTGAAGATGGCGGCGACGATAAAGAGGTCGATGGCGCGCATCAGGACGAACATGGCGGCTCCGGCGAAACAAGGTTAGTCCGCCGTTAAGCAAGTTCCGGGCCAGGGTTCAGTGTCCTTCTCCCCTCGCGGGAGAAGGTGGCGCGAAGCGCCGGATGAGGGGGCTGTAGGGCAGTACCGAGCGCCGGCCGGGAGACCCTCGACCATACGGACAGGCGGCGAGGCCCCCTCATCCGTCGCCTTTGGCGACACCTTCTCCCGCGAGGGGAGAAGGAACTTAGTGCGCCGCGTTCGTCGCCGCCGCGTTGCTCGCCGGGGCGGCCGCGTTGGTGGCGGCCGTCGCATTGCTCGCCGTTGCGTTCGACGCCGCCCCGGCCGCCGGGGTCGCCGGCTTGGCGGGGGCGGGGGCCGGGATCGGGTAGTTGGGCGAGCCGTTGGAGCGCAGGTAGGCGATCACGTTGATGCGGTCCTTCGCTTCGGGCAGGCCGACGAAGGTCATCTTGGTGCCCGGCATGAACTGCCCGGGCGCCTTCAGGAACTGGTAGAGCAAGTCGTAGGTCCAGGCCGTGTGGGTCTTGGCGAAGTCCTGCATGGCCGAGTCGTAGCCGGGGGCGGCCACGTACTTCGCCTGGGTGCCGGGCGGGCGGCCGACCACGCCATAGAGGCCCGGGCCGGTGCTGGGCGTGTCACCCGCATCGAACTGGTGGCACGAGGCGCACTTGGCGGTGATCGCCTGGCCGGCCGAGATGTCGGCCTTGGGCAGCACCGTGCCCCAATCGGGCGGCACGTCAGCCGGCGCGGCGCCGGCTTCGCTGGTGTCCTGCACCGCGATCAAATAGCCAGCCTTCGTCGGCGGCGACTTCTTGAAAAGCTCGCTCGAAAGATTCTGCAGGCCAAAAATGACCAGGCCGGTCGCGAGGACGGCGCCCGCGATCTTGTTGAAGGCTAAACTGTCGGCCAAGTCTGACCCTCGCCCCTTGTTGCGTGCGCGTCTCTTGCACGCTACCGCCGCTCGCGCAACCAGCCAATCGCCCGCGCCGGCGGGCCCCGGGACCGCTCAGCAAATCGCCACCGACATGACCCTCCAATGACAACGCCATGACGCCCATCGTGATCATTCCCGCGCGCCTCGCGGCCAGCCGCCTGCCCGGAAAACCGCTGGCCGACATCGGCGGGACGCCGATGGTGGTGCGGGTGCTGCGCCAGGCCGAGCAGGCGCACGTGGGTGACGTCGCGGTGGCGGCGGGCGACGCGGCGATCGTCGACGCGGTGCGGCGCGCCGGCGGCCGGGCGGTGCTGACCGATCCGGAGCTGCCCTCGGGGTCCGACCGGGTGCTGGCGGCGCTCGGCATGCTCGACCCGGGCGGGCGCTGCGATGTCGTGGTGAACCTGCAGGGCGACATGCCCTTCATCGACCCGGCCGCGATCACCGCCTGCCTCGGCGTGCTGGCCGCCGAGCCAGGCTGCGATATCGCCACCGCGATCGCGCCGGAAGCCTCGCCGGACGACCGCGCCGACCCGGCGGTGGTCAAGGCCGTGGTCAGCCTGCCCGCCGGCGACCCGCGCGGCCGGGCGCTCTACTTCACCCGCTCGGTGCTCTACGGCGACGGGCCGGTTTGGAAGCACGTCGGCATCTACGCCTACCGCCGCGCCGCGCTGGAGCGATTCTGCCTCGCCCCGCCGTCGCCGCTGGAGCAGCGCGAGAAGCTGGAACAGCTGAGGGCGCTGGAGCTTGGCCTCTCGATCTGGGCCGCCGTGGTGGACGAGACCCCGATTTCCGTCGATACCGCCGCCGACCTGGAGGCTGCCCGCGCCTTCGCGAGGAGGCATGCATGACCGGCCGACCGAAGATCGCCTTCCAGGGCGAGCTAGGCTCGTTCAGTCACGAGGCCTGCACCACCTACTTCCCGGACCACGCGCCGACCCCGTTCGCCGACTTCGAACTGGCGGTGGCGGCGGTGCGCTCGCGGTCGTGTGAGCTCGGCATGATCCCGGTGGAGAACTCCACCGCCGGCCGGGTGCCCGAGATGCACCATTTGCTGCCCGAGTCGGGGCTGAAGATCATCGGCGAGCGGTTCAAGCCGATCCACTTCCAGCTGATGGCCAACCAGGGCGCGCCGCTCGATGGCCTGAAGAGCGTCACCAGCATGCCGATCGCGCTGAACCAGTGCCGCAAGCTGATCCGCCGGCTGAAGCTGCGCGCGGTCGCCGGCCACGACACGGCCGGCTCCGCCAAGCTGCTCGCCGAACACCCCGACCCGAGCCGCGCGGTGCTGGCCGCCGCGCCGGCGGCCGAGCTCTACGGCCTCGCCATCCTGGAGCGCGACGTCGAGGACGAGGCGCACAACACCACCCGCTTCCTGGTGATGACCGGCGAGCGTCACCCGCCGGCGCCGCCGCCCGGCGCCTCGTGCGTCACCAGCTTCGTCTTCCGGGTCCGCAACCTGCCGGCGGCGCTCTACAAGGCGATGGGCGGCTTCGCCACCAACGGCGTCAACATGACCAAGCTCGAGAGCTACATGGAGAACGGCGCCTTCACGGCGACCTTCTTCTACTCGGAGGTCGATGGCCGCCCGGATGATCCGGCCCTGGTGCGGGCGTTCGAGGAGCTGAACTTCTTCTCCGACCACGTCGAAGTGCTGGGCGTCTACCCGGCAGACCCCTTCCGCGCCAAGGCGGCCTGACCCGATGCCCGAATCGCCGATCACCCACTCGCTCTTGACGCCGATGCTGGCGCTGATCGTCTGGTCGCTGGTGATGCTGGTCTGGGTCTACGCGACGCGCATCCCGGCGATGGGCAAGGCCGGTGTCGATCCGACCAAGGCGGGCGAGCCGTCATCGCTCGACGCGTTGCCGCTGAAGGTCCGCCAGGTCGCCTACAACTACAACCACCTGATGGAGCAGCCGACGATCTTCTACGCCCTGGTCGTCTACTCCTACCTGGCCGGGCAGCAGAACGGGCTGAACCTGATCCTGGCCTGGGCCTATGTCGCCCTGCGCATCGTCCACAGCCTGGTGCAGGCGACGATCAACCTGGTGCTGCTGCGCTTCGCCATCTTCGCCGTGAGCAGCCTGGTCCTTGCCGTCCTCGCGGGCCACGACGTCTGGGCGCTGCTGAA
>DATAVF010000321.1:0-12897 GCA_036267835.1 Caulobacteraceae bacterium
GAGGCGGTGTTGACGATGTGGCCGCCCTGGCCGTGGCGCTCGATCAGCGGGCCGAAGATCTCGACGCCCCAGACCACGGCCATCAGGTTGACGCCGATGGTCCAGTCCCACGCCGCGTCGTTCCAATTGCCGTAGCCGCCCCCGCCGCCGACGCCGGCGTTGTTGTGCAGGACGTGGACCTCGCCGTAGCGTTCGATGGTGGCGTCGGCGGCGGCCTGCAGCTCGGCCTTGAGCGAGACGTCGGCCTTCACGCCCGCAACGTCGGCATTGGTCTCGCGCAGGCCGGCCACGGCCTTGTCGAGCGCCGCCTGTTCGATGTCGCAGAGCATCACCTTGACGCCGGCCTGCGCCAGCTTGGTCGCGACGCCCAGCCCGATCCCCGACGCCGCCCCGGTGACGAACGCGGTCTTCCCCGCCAAGTCTTTCATACGCACCTCCCGTTTGCGGCGGTTAGACCACAAAGGGCGGGCGGGCGGTAAGCCTCCTTCAGGCGGCTATTGTTTGTACTGGGCCTTCTGGGCCAGCAGCCAGGAGAAGTCGGCGGTCAGCTGGCCGGACTGTGTGCCTTGCCGGGTGGCGGGGTTGTAGCTGGTGTAGATGCCGGCCGACGAGTGGCAGCCCATGCAGCTCTCGGAGAGGAAGACGTTGGCGTTGGCCACCGTCGGCACAGGCCCACCTTTGGCGTTGATCGGCGACGACCAGATCGGCGTATTCGGCGGCCAGACGGCGCTGGAGGGCGCCTCGACGCCGCTGCACGCCGGCTGGATGCCACCCTGGAAGTAGGTCTCCATGGTGACGTTGGTCAGGAATACCGGCGTGGGGTTGCCGCCGGGCTTGTTGGTGATGGCGGCGGGCAGCGGCCCGTTCCACTGCGCCGGTGGCACGTTCGGCTGGGTCGGCCACTGGGTGTCGATCAGCTCATAGTACTGGAAGACCGAGCCCATCTTTGCCAGCGCTGCCTCGGCCTGGCTGTTGATCGCGATCTTGTCCGGCGGGATCGGGATCGAGCGCCAGACCTGGGTCGGGATGCGCGGATAGACCCCGTTCGCGTTGGGCTGCGGCTGCTGGTCGGTGGTGCAGATCGGGCAGTTCAGGTCGGCGAACGACGGGTTGAGGGTCGGGTGCGCCACCTGGTCGACCGCGATATTGTCCACCTGCTCGAAGGTCGACCAGATCCACTGCGGCGACGACTCGCTCTTGTGGCCGATGTGCATGCCGACGAGGCCGACGATCACGTGCCGCTCCACCGGCTTGCCGTCCGGGCCCTGGTCCATGATCACGGCCGATTGGGTATAGAAGCGGCTGGGGTCGTCCTTGTCCTTCAGCACCTTCCACGCCAGCTTGATCTCGAACGCGCCGCTCCAGTCGGTCTGCGGCGTGCCGGACGGCATCAGCACGTGGCCGCCAGCGCCGCTGAACATTCAAGCTGGCGATTTTTGATTGTGTCGCGGCGCCGCCATCAGGGCGCGGTCGTGCTAGGGGGGGCGCGGGACGGTTTCCACCACGCTTCAGGAGCACCTCGTGCGGTCAACGTCTCTCGTGATCTCGGCCCTCGCGGCAAGCCTCGCGCTCGGCCTCGCCAGCGCTGCCTCGGCCCAGCCGACGGTGATCAACGTCCAGCTGGACGAGTACAAATACGTCCCCATGCAGATCGACCTGCACGCGGGGCAGGCCTACGTCTTCCACCTGACCAACACCGGCTCCAAGGACCACGACCTCAGCGCCAAGGCCTTCTTCGCCACGGTCGCCCTGGACCCGGCCACGGCCTCGAAGGTCAAGAACGGCGACATCGACGTCGACGAGGGCGAGAGCGTGGATGTGGCCTTCACCCCGCGCGCCGCCGGCTCCTACGAGATGCACTGCACCCGGCCGTTCCACTCGATGCTGGGCATGAAGGGGCAGATCGTCGTTCATTAGCGGCCGGGCACAACCAAGCACCCCCACGTTCCGTCATCGCCGGCCTTTGTGCCGGCGACCCACGACCACGATCTGCGCCATGGCCGTGCTTGAGCACGGCCACTCGAACCCGGGGTGTTCTTGGGTAGCCGACGCCCGGCTATGACGGAGTTGGGGGTGGTGGCGTGTGGACGGGAAGGCGCTTCACCGGGCGCCAGAAGCGCAGCACCAGCGGCGGCAACACCAGCAGCGCGCCCAGCGCCGAGGTGACGACGCCGCCGAGGATCACGATCGCCATCGGGCCGACGATCTCGTGGCCGGGCGCGCCGGCGTCGAAGGCGAAGGGGGCCAGCGCCAGGGCGATCAGCGCGGCGGCGGCGAGGGTGGGGACGAGGCGCTCGCCGGCGGCCCGGCTCACGGTCGCCAGCGACCAGGGCGCATCGGCGCGGGCCGCCAGTTCCTCGGCGCGGCTGATCACCACGATGGCGCTGCGCATCGAAAGGCCGGTCAGGGCCGCGAGGCCCGCCATCTCGCCGATCGAGAGCACCCCGCCCAACGCCGCGACCGCGATCACCCCGCCGATCAGGCCGAAGGCGGCCGAGCCGAGCACCAGGACGGCGGTGCGGCCATCGAAGGCGAGGGTCAGGAAGGCGAAGACGGCGAAGAGGCCGAGCGCATAGGCCAGCGCCAGGTCGCGGCCGGCTTCGGCGGCGGAGTTCACGGTCTGGACGTCGAGGAAGACGCCGGCCGGCAGGGTGACCCGGTGCTGGATCGCGGCGCGGGCCTCCGTCGCGAACCGGTCGATGTCGCCGCCGCCGCGGGGCGAAGCCTCGACCAGATCGCTGCGCAGGCCCCCGGCGTGGGCGATCTCGGCGCGGCCGTCCGTCAGGTAGACGTTGGCGACGCTGCGCAGCGGCACGGCGAAGCCGGTGGTCGAGCGCAGCAAAAGGTCGCCGACCGATTCCGGGTCGCGCCGCAGATCGGCCTGGGCGCTGACCGCGAGGTCGACGACGCGCGGGCCTTCGTAGATGTGCGCCACCGTCTCGCCGGCGAAAGCGGCCTGGATGGTGTCGAGCACGTCGGAGGATGAGAGGCCGTCGAGCGCCAGCTTGTTGAAGTCGAGATCGGCGCGCACGACCGGCCCTCGCGCGTCGGCCGGGGCAGCGACGGCGGGCTTGCCGGGCAGGGCGGCCAGCGCCTGGCGCACCTGCGCGGCAGTCCGGTCGTCGGCGTCCAGGTCTTGGCCGAAGACATTGATCCGCAGGGCGGTAACGCCCGCGCCGGCATGGCTGGCGTCGAAGCCGGAGCGGATCACCGGCGCGCCACCCGCATAATCGACGAGGCGGGCGCGGATGCGGCGGGCGAGGTCGGCCTGGGCCGCGTCGCTGAGGCCGGGCGTGAGGGCGACGTCGAACACCCCGTGCTCGATGCCGGCGCCCTCGCTGGCGGTGGCGTCGCGGCCGATGCGCTCGCTGACGCCGCGCACGCCGGGCAGGGCGGCGAGGTCGGCGCTGACCGCGGCGCCCGAGGCGCGCACCGCGTCGAGCGAGGTGGCGGCGGGCGCGTCGGTGGCGATCACCAGATGGTTGTCGTGCACGCTGGGCAGCAGCTCGGTGTGGAAGAAGCCGAGCGCCACGACGGCGATCAGGCCGACCACGGCCGCGACGATGAGCACCGGCCAGGGCCGCTCGCGCGCCAGCCACCGCGACTGCGCCCGCTTGGCGCCCTGCACCAGCCGGTGCTCGCCCTCCGGCTTGATGTGCTGGAGGAACATCACCGCCAGTGCCGGCGTCACCACCACCGCGACCAGCAGCGAGGCGACGGAGGCGACGATGATCATCGTCGCCAGCGGCTCGAGCAGGGTCCGCGCCTCGCCGGGCAACAGCAGCATGGGCGCCAGCGATAGGGCCAGCGCGACGGTGGCGTAGAGCACCGGCGCCCGCACCTCGAGCGAGGCGGCGAGGATGGCGTCGAGGCGGCTGGCGTGGCGGGTCTCGGCGTCGCGCAAGTCGCTGACGATGCTTTCCACATCGACCACCGCGTCGTCGATGACGAGGCCCAGCGCCACGGCGAGGCCGCCGAGGGTCATGGCGTTGAGCGTCCAGCCGGTCGCCTTCAGCACCACCAGCGAGGCGACCAGCGTCAGCGGCACGGCAGCCAGCGCGATCAGGACCACGCGGATGTCGCGCATGAAGATCAGCAGCGCCACGGCGACCAGGGCGAGACCGATCAGCAGGTCGCGGACGTAGTCCCAGGTGGTGTCCTCGATGAAGCCGGCCGGCCGGTCGAGGTCAGGGTGCACGGCCACGCCCTGCGCCGCTAAGGAAGGCGTCAGCTGGGCCAGGGTGGCGTCGATGGCGCGCGAGGTCTCGACCATGCCGGCGCCCGGCGCGCGGGAGATCACCACTTCGACGCCCGGCTTGCCATCGATCAGCGCGTCGCCGAAGGCCGGCGCCGGCGCCTCGACCACGTCGGCGACGTCGTCGATGCGGGCCGGCACGTTGCCGGGGGTCTGGATCTGGGCGTCCTTGATCGCGTCGAGGGTCTCAGCCTGGCCTTGCGGCTCGATCAGCACGCGCTGGTTGGGCGTATCGATGAAACCGGCGCCGGCAATGCTGGTGGCGCGCTTGGTGGCATTGACGATGTCGAGGAAGCCGAGGTCGCTGTCGGCGAGGTCGCCGGGCCGGGCCTGCACCTCGATGCGCCGGATCTGGCCGCCGTAGATGGCCACGTTGGCGACGCCCTTGGTCGAGAGCAGCCGCGGGCGCAGGGTCCATTGCACCAGGTCGCGAAGGTCCATCGGCGAGAGCTTGGCGCTGGTGAAGCCGATCACCCGCACGTCCTGCCCCGGCGCGGTCGGCGGCGACAGGCGGGGCGCCGAAGCGGCGGGGGGCAGGTCGCCGACGTGGGCGAGGTCATCGGTCAACTCGGCGCGGACGCGGGCAGCATCTGCGCCGGCGGTGAAGCGGACGGTGATCACCGAGAGCCCTTGCGTCGAGCGCGACTCCACCGCGGCCACGCCCGGCGCGCCCAGCAGCACGCTTTCGATCGGCGAGGTAACCGTCTCCTCGACCTGCTCGGCGACCAGGCCCGGCGCTTCGGTCTCGATCGTGGCCTGGGCCGGCGCGAGGTCCGGCAACAGGTCCATCTGCAGGCTGGAGGCGTAGAGCCCGCCCAGGATCAGCAGCCAGAGGCACGCCCAGGCGACCAGGCGCGGCCGGTGCAGCGACCAGCGGACCCAGCGTCGCAGCATCGGCTCAGCCCGCCCCGGCGGGTCGCGAGAGGTCCGCGGCGAAGAGCGCGGCGGCGCCCGTGGTCACCACCCGGTCGCCGGCGGCGAAGCCCGCGGCGACGAAGAAGCCGTCGTCCTCGGGCGCCGGGTCCTGCATCAGCCGGCGCTGGAAGGCGGTGGCCGAGACGCGCACATAGGCCCAGTCGGAACCGCGATAGCGCACCACGGCGCTGCGCGGGATCAGCACCCCGGACTGCGACGTGGCCGACTCGATGTGGGCGCTCTGGGTCAGGCCGACCGAGAGCTGGATCGCGTCCGGCCCGCTGATCTCGACGATCAGGCCGGACGACTGCAGCCGCGGCTCTGCCTGGCGAGCGGGGCCGATCACCGCGCCCGCGATCGAGTCGCTGCCGACATCGACCTTGACCACGCGGGCGCCGGCCTGGCCCTCGTTGTTGTGGGTGTCGACGTGGACGAGGGCAATGGAGCCTTTCACCAGCCCGGCCACCAGCCGCCGCCGCTGGGCTTCGCTGAGGTGCGCGACGCCCGGCCCCCACTGCAGGTCGAACTGGGCGTGCAGGTTGGCGACCTTCAGCGCGTCCTGGCGAGCCTGCGACTCGGCGGCCTCCAGGTCCTTGGCCGCAACCGAGCCGCCGTTGTCGTGCAGGGTCTTCGAGCGCACCGCCTCGGCGCGGGAGGCCACGGCGGCGGCCTCGGCGGTCTCGTAGTCGCTTTCGAGCTGCACCAGCGGCGCGGGGTCGAGCACCTTGGCGAAGGCGGCGACCTCCGAGGCGTGCTGCACGGTCTTCAGGGCTTGAGTGGCGATCCCGACCCGCTTCTGGGCGTCGGCGGAGAGGGTGACGGTGGCGGGGCCTTGCGCCGTTGCGAAGCCCGCGGCAAGGCTGAGGCAGCAGGCGAGCAGCGCTCCCGTCCAACGCTCCATGGCCCGCCCCGCCCTTCGAAATTCGGCGGCACAGTGGCGGAGGCGGTGCGCTAGCGCCAGCCCCGATGCACGCATCAGTGGGCGTCTGCGGCCTGTCGCCGCGGATCGCTCTGCCAGTCGCCGCCGAGCGCCTGATAGAGGGCGACGGTGTCGGCGTAACGCGCCGCGCGGGTCTGGGCCAGGGCGGCGTTGGCCTGGGCGAGCGTGGCCTGCGCGGCCAGCACCGGGAGGACGCCGGTCTCGCCGGCCTTGTGCTGCTGCTGGGCCAGCCGAAGCGACTGGGCGCTGGCGGCCGCGGCGGCGTCGGCGTGCCGGTCGGCCTCGCCGTCCTCGACGATGGCCTGCAGCACGTCGGCCACGCTCTGCAAGGCGACGAGCACGGTCGAGCGGTACTGGTCCTTGGCCTGGTCGAGCGCCGCTTCGGCCGCGACCTGGCGGTGCTTCAGCGCGCCGGCGTCGAACACGGTCTGGGCGACGTCGCCGCCGACCGACCAGAGCGAGTTGCCGTTGGTGAGCAGGGTCAAGAGCTGCGAGGAGGCGCCGCCGGCCGAGGCGTTCAGCGTGAAGGTCGGCAGGCGCGCGGCCATGGCGATGCCGACGCCGGCCGATGCCACGTGCAGGTTGGCTTCGGCCGCCAGGATGTCCGGCCGCTGGCGCACCAGATCGGCCGGCAGGCTGACCGGCAGGGTGGGCGGCAGGCGGAACTCCGCCAGGGTCAGGTCGTGGACGACCGGCGCGGCCTCGGTGGTGCGGCCGGTGAGCACCGCCAGCAGGTCGACCTGTGCGTCGATCGCCTTGCGCAGCGGCGGGGCGGCGCCCTCGGCCTGGTCGAGCGCGGCTTGGGCGGCGGCCACGTCGGCGGTGGTGGCCTGGCCGAGCCGCTGCTGGCGCTGCGTCAGCTCCAGCGTCCGCTGGTCGGCGGCGACCGCATCGTTGGCGGCCTGCAGCTGGGCGTTCAGCCCGGCGATCTGCAGCGCGGCGGCGGCCACATTGGCGGTCAACGTCAGGTAGGCCGCGTCGGTCTGGTAGTGCTGGTTCTCGGCCTGGGCGGCGGCGCTCTCGACCTGGCGATGCAGGCCGCCGAACACGTCGACTGTGTAGGCGAGGTTCAGCTGGCCCTGGAAGAGGGTGTAGTCGTTGGCGTTGCTGGAGAGCGGCGAGGCCAAATAGGCCGGGTTCTTGAACCGGGCGCCGTTGGCGGCGAGGCCCACCGTCGGCCAGAGCGCGGCGCGCTGGGCGAGGTAAAGCTCGCGGGCCTGGCGCAGCGCCGCGTCTGCGGCCATCAGGTCGGGGTTGGCCCTGAGCGCCCGGTCCTCGAGCGCATTCAGCTTGTCCGAGCCGAACTGCCGCCACCATTGCGCCTCGACGCCGGCGCCGGGCGCGAACCGCTGTCCGCCCGCGCCGTCGATGTGGTCGGGCAGCGGGGCGGGGGTGTAGCGATCGGCGGCCGGCGGCGCCGGCGTGTGGAAATTCGGGCCCACCGCGCAGCCCGCGAGCAGCAGCGTCGCGGCCGTCATCGCCGGCAAGGCCTGACGCATGCGCAACGGCAACAACCTCCCAAGTCGGCGGAAGGCTTCAGTATCAGTAGCCTTGCGGCTTGTGCTAGGCCGATGGCGGCGGTGCGGCCAGCCGGCTCATTGACGCTGTGGCTGGCGGCGGTTAGTCCAATCCCTATTGCACGACTATTATTGGAAATAGTGACAGGAATTCATGCAGATACTTCACGAGTCGGAAGTCACCAAGGATCAGATCGACCACCTCGGCCACATGAACGTTCGCTTTTATGCGGAGCGCGCCCAGAAGGCGAACCGCGCCCTGATGTCGTCATTCGGGCTGGGGTCCGAGGCCCTGAAAGGCCAGCCGGTGCGGCTGGTGCAGACCGACAGCTACACGCGCTATCAGCGTGAGCAGTTCCAGGGCTCGATGCTGGCCGCGAAGGGCGGGGTGCTGAAGGCAGCTTCGGACGGGATCACCATGTACTTCGAGGTGGTCAATGACGCCAAGGCGCAGGTCGCCGCCACCTTCATCATCACGACATCGATGGTCGACCGCGCCACCCGCGCGCCGCTGCCGCTGCCCGAAGAGGCGATCGACGCGGCGATGACCGCGCTCGTCGAGCTGCCCGAGCACGGCCGCCCGCGCACCATCGACCTCGCCCCGCCGCGCCTCGACCTCGGCTACGCGGACCTGGCCGCCCGCCTCAGCGAAGACACCAGCGATCCGATGTCGCGCCGCATGGAACGCACCATCGAGGCGGCGGAATGCGACTCGTATGGCTTCCTCAAGGAAACCCGGGACCTGATGTTCGGCGGCTTTCGCATGCCGCGCATCGAACCTGGGGCCAAGACCACGCCGTTCGGCCCGATGACCTTCTCGAGCGACGATGGCCGTAGATTCGGCTGGGCCTCGATGGAAACGCGCAACGTGCGGATCAGCCAGCCCCGCGCCGGCGACACCATCTGCTCGATCGGCGCCGAGATTGGCCTGCACGCCAAGATCCGCCACTCGCGGCGCTGGATGTTCAACGTGACCAGCGGCGCCCTGGTGTCGCTGAACGACAACGTCAACATCGCGCTGGACCTCGACGCCCGCCGCTCCATCGAGATCCCGCCGGAGTTCCGCAGCAAGCTCGAGCTGCGCCACGTGCCAGAGTTCGCCTGAGGGAACCGCCGGAGCGCCGAACCATTGCCCTACGCAGGCGCGCTTCGGCGCGCGATCGCAAAGGGAAATGAGATGTCATTCTTGGCTTGGCTGGTCGTCGGTCTCCTCGCCGGCTGGATCGGCAGCATGATCGTCAACCGGGGTCGTGGCGAAGGCCTCATCATGGACATCGTGCTCGGCATGTTCGGCGCGCTGGTCGGCGGCTTCCTGTTCCACATGTTCGGGCACAAGGGGATCGACGGCTTCAACCTCTACAGCGTCTTCGTCGCCGCGGTCGGCGCGGTGGTGATCCTGTTCATGTTCCACGCGTTCCGGGCGCGCCGCCGCTTCTTCTAGAGCGCGCGGTCGCGGCGCGGGCGGCGCAGGGCGAAGGACGGCCAAGCGCAAGCTACAGCCGGCGCGGGATCACTACCTGCATGCTCTTGTAGCCCTTGACGAAGGTCGAGGGGACCCGCTGCGGCTCTTCGAGCACCTGGATGTCGGGGAAACGCTTCAGGATCTCTTCCCAGATCACCTTCAGTTGCAGCTCGGCTAGGCGGTTGCCGACGCAACGGTGGATGCCGAAGCCGAAGGAGAGGTGCTGGCGGGCCCGCGGGCGGTCGATGATGTAGTCGTTCGGCCGCTCGATCACGGTGTCGTCGCGGTTGCCCGAGACGTACCACATGACCACCGCATCGCCCTTCCTGATGGTCTTGCCGCTGAGTTCGAAATCCTCCGTCGCCGTGCGCTTCATATGGGCGAGGGGGGTCTGCCAGCGGATGGTCTCGGAGACCATCGAGGGAATCAGATCCGGGTTGGCGCGCAGCTTGGCGTACTGGTCGGGGAACTTGTTGAGGGCATAGACCGAGCCCGAGATGGTGTTGCGGGTGGTGTCGTTGCCGCCGATGGTCAGCAGGATGATGTTCCCGAGATACTCGAACTGATTCATGTCCTTGGTGGCCGCGCCGTGGGCCAGCATCGAGACCATGTCGCCGTCGACCGGATTGACCTTGCGCTCGCCCCAGAGGTTCAGGAAGTAGCTGGCGTAGGCCATCATCTCCTCGCGCTTCTCTTCCCAGGTATCGACGACGCCGTCGCCGGGACGCGACATCACCGTGTCGGACCAGCGGGTCAGCTTGCGGCGATCTTCCTGTGGCATGGCGAAGAGGGTGGCCAGGGTCATGGCCGTCAGTTCCATCGACACCTTGTCGACCCAGTCGAAGGGCTGGCCAATCGGCAGGCTGTCGAGGATCGCCCCGGCGCGCTCGCGGATCAGCGGCTCCATGATCATGAGGTTGTGCGGCGAGACCGCCGGGCTGACGGTCTTGCGCTGCTCATCATGCTTGGGCGGGTCCATGGCGATGAACATGGTCGGCCCGGTGTTGGGGCCGCCGAAGGCGCCGCCGTTCATCTGCGCGCCGCTGGCCACCATCCGGGCGATCATCGCTTCGCTGGGGCCGAGCGAGATGCCGCCTTCGGACGAGAAGGCGGTGTGGTTGGTGTCCACCGTCATGATGTCGTTGTAGCGGGTGACGTCCCAGTGGGGCTCGAAGTCGCTGGCCGGCGCCCAGTGGACGGGGTCCTCGGCCCGCAGGCGATCGAAGTAGGGCCAAATGGCGTTGGCCTGAAAGAGCGACGACTGCGCGACGTTCAGGGTCTCGATCGGCTGGGAATAGACCTCGTCACGAACGTCATCGGCCGTGGGGGCCTCCAGGGTGGCGCTGTCGCTCATTGCCGGTATCCTCGAGTTGTCGCCTCAAGGTCTCGCCCATCGCACCGGGTTCGACAAGACCCAGCGTGACGGGGGCGTCATTTTTGCGGGGACCGGCCGTCCGCGGGCGCCGCGCGCCGAACCTCGCAGATCCGGGCAGCCGCAACCCACCTGGTCGGCGGTTGCCCAGGATCGCGGTCACCCCGCAAGCCCTCTAACCCATTGAAGAAAACTGGTGCCGTCGCAGGGATTCGAACCCTGGACCTCAGCCTTACCAAGGATGCGCTCTACCCCTGAGCTACGACGGCGCGCCCGCCGAAGCGGGAGGGCGGGTTGTTAGCGGAGGCGCCGGGCGGTGTGAAGCGAAAACGCGCGGGCGTCTCGCCGCAGTCACGCCAGCTCGGGGCTGACCAGGTGGTCGTCGAAGAACTGGGCGCGGTTGCGCTTGAGCAGCGCCAGCACCGCGTCGGCCTCCGCCTGAGCCCCACTGAGCATGGTCTCGACCGCCAGACCGCGCAACGCCACCAGGATCAGCCGGCGCTCGGCGGCGGCCTCGCCGTGCTCGTCGCGCAGGCCGCTGGCCTCGGCGAAACGGTGCGCGCCGCGCGCGATGCCGGCCTCGAACTGCTGGGCGAAACCGGGGATACGCTCTGCCAGCTCCAGGTCGTAGCGGCTGGCGATGATGATCTCGATCAGGGCGCGCGATTCGGGCTGCTGGAAGGCCTGCCAGGTCACGTCGATCGAGCCGATGAAACGCTCGCGCCCCACCGGCAGCTTGGCCAGGCCGGCGCGGATGTGGGCGCCCTGCGCGGCGGCGCACTGCTCGGCCACGGCCAGCACCAGGTCGATTCGGGTGGGGAACTGGTGCAGCAGCGAGCCGCGCGCCACCTTGGCCTCGGCGGCCACGCGCACCGTGCTGGTCTGCGCATAGCCGAGGTCGCTCAGGCACCGCACCGCGGCGGCCAGGATCTTGTCCCTGGTCGACTGTCGCCGCTCGGCATTGGGGCCGCGCGGCCCCCGAAGGTCACCCGCCATGCTCGAAGGGCCTTCGCCCACTGCTCTAAGTTCCCGCTACGTCGCCCCCGGGGCGGGGCGCGTCAAGCTCAGGATTGACCCGGTCCCCAGTCGGGGTAGCTCTGGGGGATGGACGAGCCAGCCGACACGCCGCCGCCCGCGGCGCCTAAGTCCACCGCCAAGGACGAGCGCGAGTTGCGCCTCGCCGCCGCCCTGCGCGCCAACCTGCGGCGGCGCAAGGCGGGGAACGAAGGCGGCGGCGAGGGGCGATCCTAGGCCGCGCAGGCAAGCCATCTAGTCGTGTGGCGCCCAGTACTGCTGGTAGTCGGCGTCTGATCGATTTTGCCAGTCAAGATACCTGGCGCTCTCCTGGCCGTTTTGCGTGTCCTGGCCGGGCGAACCGCTCGACGAAGAGGCGGCCGTCAGAATATTCGCTAGCGTCTGTTGCCCTTGGCCGGGTGTCCGAAGCGCCCGGCAGCCAGTCATGGAATCCCAGAACTGAATGCAGTTGAACTTTCCGCCGATATATTGAGCCAGCACCCAGCCCTGCGAGCCGTCAGCATATTTGAACTCCGCCCGGAGGACGAAGCTCCCGGTTTTCACCGAGCCCTCATAGATGCGCACGTTGCCGACGCTGCCGGGCGCCAGCTGATTGCTGGCCCACCCCAGCGAGTCCTGGCGCACGTAGTTGGCCATCTGGCGGGTGTAGACCGCGCCGGCGTGTGGCAGGGCGGCGAGGCGCGCCAGTTCCGCGACGCGCGCGGCTTCGGCCTGCCGGGCCCGCTCGGCGTTCGCCGCCGCGATCTGCTGCTTGTTGGCGAGGTCGGCCGCCGCCATGTCCGGCGTCATCCGGTTGGTGAACGGCAGGTCCCGCGCCGTGAACTCGAACCAGGGCTGGCCGGTTTCCATCGCCAAATCCAGAACCAGCGAGAGATTCAGGTCGCCGTCCCGATTGGCCGACAGGGTCAGGGCGCCGCGCCACGGCGTCGGCTGGATCTTCCGCGTGCACGGCAGCCCCGGGTCGGCGGCATAGCGGAAGTTGGTCAGCCGGAACCGCTTCGGCGTCTGAGTGATGACCTGCGGCAGGCCGACGATGTCCGCCAGGCACGCGCCCATACTGCGGCGCGCGAACTCCAGCGTGGGGCGGCCCTGGTCGTCGATGATTCGAACGAACAGCGTCTCGGTGCCCTGAGGCCCGTGGTTCAGCTGATTGTAGCGATCCGTGACGATCTGCGCGGGGTTGTTCGTATTGAGCAACCAGCCCGGCGCGTAGCCTTGCGGGTAAGCGCCCGCGACATCGACGTAGAGACCGCCCTCGGCGATGTCGTACCTGCTCATGCCGGACTCAGGCGGTACGGGGGGAGACAAGCCGCTGCCCCCGTCATTTCCAGCCCGGTCGTCAGGGCGCGTTTCGTCGCCCGTCTGGGACCCTTGATCGGGCGGCGCCTGGCTGGACTGCGA
>DATAVF010000322.1:0-11963 GCA_036267835.1 Caulobacteraceae bacterium
CGGGACATCCACGAAGAGGGCCTGTGGATTCCGCCGCTGAAGTTCTACGAGCGCGGCGAGCCCAACGCGACCCTCCACGACATCATCCGCAGCAATGTGCGCACCCCCGACCACGTGTTCGGCGACCTCGCCGCCCAGGTCTCGAGCGGCCGGGCGGGCGGCGAGCGGCTGATCGCGCTCTGCCAGCGCCAGGGTCTGCCTGACATCGAGGAGCTGTCCGACGAGATCATCGATCGCTCGGAGGCCGCCACCCGCAAGGCGATCCGCGCCCTGCCGGCCGGGACCTGGCACGGCGAGAGCCAGTTCGACGTGCCGGGCGGCGACGTGATCACGCTGAAGGCCGCGGTCACCATCGACAACGTGGCGGGTGAGGTCACTATCGACTTCGACGGCAGCTCCGGCGCCAGCCCGATGGGTATCAACGTGGTGATGAACTACACCCACGCCTACTCGACGTTCGCGGTGCGCAGCTGCCTCAATCCCGAGCAGCCGAACAACCATGGCTCGCTCGCGCCGATCAAGGTGGCCGCGCCCAAGGGCTGCATCGTCAATGCGGAGTACCCCTCGCCGCTGAACGCCCGCCACGTGGTCGGCATGTTCGTGCCGATGCCGATCCTCAAGGCGCTCGCCCAGGTGATGCCGACGCGCGTGCTGGCCGAGGGCTCGGGCGCGGTGTGGACGGTGCAGATCCAGGGCAAGCGGGCCAACGGCGAGGCGTTCACCTCTTCGATGTTCAACTACTCCGGCGGCATGGGCGCGCGGCTGACCAAGCCCGGGCCCAGCGCCACCTGCTATCCGACCGGCGTCGCGGCGGTGCCGGTGGAGGTGCTGGAAGCCTCGATGCCGATCGTGTTCGACCGGCGCGAGCTGCGCCTCGGCTCCGGCGGCAAGGGCCGCTCGCCCGGCGGCGACGGCCAGGTGATCGGCTTCCACATGCGCACCAACCAGCCATGGCTGCTGAACGCCGTGCCGAGCCGGCTCGACCAGGGCCCCGAAGGCCTGGACGGCGGCGGCGACGGCGCGGCCGGCCGCTTCCTGGTCAACGGCAAGCCGATGTCCGAGGGCAAGAAGATGACGATGCAGCCGGGTGACGTGGTGGTGCTGGAAACGCCAGGCGGCGGCGGCTACGGCGCGGCGGTCTGAGCGGAGAAGGAGACGAGGATGGATATCCACGCGATCGACTGGAACGCCACGCCCTGGGAGCCGGTGCGCGAGGGCGTCGAGCGCAAGGCGTTTTCCGGCGAGGGCGCGACCGTGTCGATGAACCGGCTGCAGCCGGGCCACGAGCCGCGGCCGCACGATCACCCGCACGAGCAGATCGTCTACATCCTGCAAGGCCAGATCGATTTCCACATCGGCGAGACCGTCACCCGGCTCGGCCCCGGCGGCCTGCTGGTGGTGCCACCCAATGCGCGCCACTGGGGCGTCGTGGTCGGCGACGAGGCGGTGCTGAACCTCGACGTGTTCACGCCCAAGCGGGCCGAGTACGCAGCCTGAAGATCAACGAAAGAAGAGGGACCCTAGGATGACCGTGCAGCCCAACACCCTGATCTTCGTCGACCTCGCCTCCGACGATCCGGCCAAGGCCGGCAAGTTCTACGCCGAGGTGTTCGGCTGGCGCGACGATGAGCGCCCGCTGGGCGTCTTCCACCGCATGGTTCCGGGCGGCGCCTTCCCCAACCCGGACGGTTCCGACAGCGAGATCGGCAACCTGCACCTCGGCATCTTCGACGCGAAGAATGCCCGCCCCCACCCAACGCCTGAGGGCGTAGAGCCGCGGAAGCTGGCCGACGGCGGGCGCAAGGCGCGGGTGTGGATCCTGGTCGGCGACGGCCAGTCCTACGAGGACATCCTGAAGCGGGCGACCGACCGGGGCGCGACCGAACTCTGGCGCGACCACTACTGGAAGGAATTCAACGGCTACAACCACGCCTTCCGCGACCCCTGGGGCAACGAGATCGTGCTCTGGGGCAAGGCCGGCGCCGACCCGCAGATCCCCGCCAGCTACACCCGGGAATAGGGCCAGCCATTGACCCAGCGCCCCGACCCGAACCGCTGGCTGAGCTTCGCCTCGCTGAGCCTGATCTATTTCGTGATCTCGGCGGGCGCCTTCTCGTCGCTCGGCGTGGCCCTGCCCGCCATGGTGACGGACGAGAAGTGGAACTGGGCCGACGCCGGGTGGGGCTACACCCTGCTGGGCATTGCCTGCGGCACGGCCAGCGTCGCGCCGGCGGTGCTGATCCGCCGCATCGGGGTGCGGGGCACGATGGCCTGCGGCCTCATCGCCATGGTGGCCGGCTTCGGCACGATGGCGATGACCCACGCGGTCTGGACCTACCTCGCGGCCACCGCCTTGATCGGCCTCGGCTTCGCCCTGGTCTCGACCGTGCCCGGCAGCCACGTGCTGACCGAGAGCTTCAAGCAGCGCTCGACGGCCCTTGGGGCGTATTTCGCCATCGGCACCCTCGGCGGCTTCGCCGGCCCGCTGATCTACGTCAACGTCGAGCGGATCAGCGGCGGCTGGCGGCCCTACTGGTGGACCTTCGTGGCGATGTCGCTGGTGGCCGGCCTCTTCGCTATCGCCACCACGCCGGCCCGGCATGACGACAGCCAGCACGTGACCGAGGCGCCCGAGCAGGTCGGGCCGGTCGAACTGATCGGGGGGTTGGGCGAGTGGACGGTGCGCCGGGCGCTGATGACGCCGCAGTTCTATGTGATCTTCGGGGTCTACACGACCTATCTGCTGATCAACACGACCGCCCACGCCTTCAGCGTCGAGCACCTGATCGAGCGCGGGATCGCCAAGTCCGACGCCGCGTGGATGCTGAGCCTGGAGGCGCTGATCGGCGTCAGCGTCTCCCTGGTGGGCGGCTGGCTGGGCGAGCGGGTCTCGACCAAGATGCTGATGGTGATCTGCATGGGCGCTGTCGCCATCGGCCAGTTCGCCCTCGCCGAAGCGCACAACTGGGGCCTGATGAGCGTGTTCTCGATCGGCGTCGGGATCGGCTACGGCCTCTCCTTCACCCCGCCGACGGTGATGCTGCTCAAGTACTTCGGCAAGAAGCCCAACCTCGAGCTGTTCTCGATCATGTGCCTGATGTCGACCCTCGCCGCCGCCGGCCCGGCGCTCGGCGGCTGGGCCAAGGACGCCTTCGGCAGCTTCGAGGGCCTGTTCCTGGCCTGCGGGTGCGTCACCAGCGCCATGTTCGTGGCTACCCTCTTCCTGCGTCCGCCGTCGCTGAAGCCGGCGCCCGCGCCCCAGCCGATGCCCGCCGAATGACCGACACCGCGCCCCTCACCCAGGCCGACCTGCTGATCAGCGGCGCCACCCTGATCACCATGGACGCCGGGCGGCGCGTCATCACGGACGGCGCCCTCGCCATTGCCGGCGATCGCATCGTGGCGGTGGGCAAGCGCGAGGCGCTGGCGCGGACGGTCGCGGCGACGCGCACCATCGACGGCCGGCGCTTCGTGGTCACGCCCGGCTTCGTCGATGCCCACATCCACATCACCGGCGACCCCCTGACCCGCGGCTTCGCCCGCGGCGGTCCCGACGACAGCTGGTCGGACAAGCTGATGAAGTGGGTGATCCCGATCTTCCGCACCCAGACGCCGGACGACGAGCGCCTGGCCGCCCAGTGCGCGGCCCTGGCGATGATCCGCTACGGCACCACCACCTTCGTCGAAGCCGGCACCGTCACCCACCTCGATGCGACCATGGAAGGCCTGGCGGCCACCGGCATCCGCGGCCGGGTCGGCGAGTGGGTCGAGGGCCGCGCCTATGGCGGCGACGCAGGCGCCCAGGCCAAGGCGTCGGGCGCGGCCATCGCGGTGCTGCAGTCGGAGATCGAGCGCTACCCGGATGACGGCGCCCTGCTTGCGGCCTGGCCGGTGCTGGTCGGCCATTCGACCAATTCCGAAGACGTCTGGCGCGCCGCCAAGGCGCTGGCTGACCAGCACGGCGTACGCGTCTCGGCCCACATGAGCCCCCGCGCCGGCGACCCGGAATGGTACCTCGCCAACACCGGCCGCCGCCCGGTGGAATATCTGGAAGCGATCGGCGTGCTGGGCGACAACGTCGCCCTGACCCACCTGGCCGACATCGACGCCGGCGAGTTGGCGGCGCTGCAACGCACCGGGACGCACGCCATTCACTGCGCCCACGCGGCCTTCCAGGGCGGCTTCGGCCTGTCGCAGATCGGCCTTTTCCCGGAGATGATCGATGGCGGCGTCAACGTGATGCTGGGCACCGACGGCGTCGCCGCCGACATCCTCTCGTCGGCGCGGCTGATGGGCAGCGTCTTCCGCGACGCCCGCAAGGACCAGGAGCTGTTCCCGCCCGGCCTGATGCTGGAGCTGGCGACGGTGAACGGCGCCCGCGGCATGGGCATGACCGACACGCTGGGCTCGCTCGAAGTCGGCAAAAAGGCCGACTTCGTGCTGCACGACACCGACCTGCCGGAGTGGGGGCCTCTCTTCGACGCAGCCTCGCAGCTGGCGCTCAGCGCGCCGCCGCACGGCGTGCACAGCGTTTGGATCGACGGCGAGCAGCTGCTGGACGCCGGCCGCTCGACCCGGATCGACGAAGCCAAGCTGCTGGCCGACGCGCGTCAGGCCGGGCAGGCGCTGATCGCCCGCACCGGACTGCCCAACCGCACCCAGTGGCCCGTGTCCTGATGAGCGGCGACACCCTTCCCGTTCCGACGCCGACCGAATGGCGGATGGCGATGGGGTTCTTCCCCACCGGGGTCACCATCGTCACCACCTGGGACGGGGACGAGCCCGTCGGCTCGACCATCAACGCCTTCTGCTCGGTCTCGCTCGACCCGCCGCTGCTGCTGATCTGCCTCGACCTGAAGAACCCGATCCGCGAGGCTTTCGAGCGCTCGCGGGTGTTCGGCGTCAACATCCTCTGCGAGGACGGCCGGCCGATCGCCCAGCGGTTCGCGCGCGAGCCGCTGACCGACCGGTTCGTCGAGTTCGCCTACCAGCGCACGCCCGGCGGGGCGCCGCAGCTGCTGGCCGCGCCGGTGTTCATCGATTGCGCGGTGCAGGATATCCACCCGGCCGGCGACCACCTGATCGCCGTGGGCCGCGGCCTGCGGGTCGAGCACGCGGCCGGCGTCGCGCCGCTGGTCTATCACCGCGGCCAGTTCCCGCGCGTCGACCCGATGCGCTGAGGCAAGGGTCCAGGCGCGCTTTCAACAACGATTGTGCGTCTACGGGCAAGTCGCCCCTGGGCCTCGCGTGTTAGCTTTTCGACCCTGGAGGGAGTCACCATGGCGTCGGAATCCGGCCATTCGATCGGCCCCAAGCGGTCGACCTGGACCCACATCGCGCTCTGCGTGAAGGACATCGACGCGACCATCGCCTGGTATCAGCGCTTCACCCACCTCAGCCTGCTCTCACAGGGCGAGGACAAGGACGGCAAGAACGCCTGGCTGGGCGACAAGTCGCAGGTCGACTCGCCCTTCGTGCTGGTGCTGAGCCAGTTCTACGAAGGCCACGACCCGTTCGCCCCGGCGCCGCACCTCCCGATGGGCCCCTTCGCCCACATCGGCATCGAGCTGCCGAGCCGCGAGGCGGTGGACGAGGTGGCGGGCCGCGCCAAGGCGGAAGGCTGCCTGGGCCTGGGACCCATCCAGCTGCCCAAGCAGATCGGCTACGTCTGCTTCATCAAGGATCCCGACGGCAATACGGTCGAGTTCTCCTACGACCAGGGCGTCTACGAAAAGGCGCGCGAAGTCTGGGGCAAGGCGACCGCCGCGGAGTGACATCGGGCGCCCACGTGGGCGCCTCTTTGGTTGAGCTCAGTCGAGCCACGCAGTAATCGCGTGGCGTGAAGCGCGTCCTGAAAAATAGACGTCCAGCTCCGTGTTAGTTTAGATGACAGTCTGACCCCTGCTATCTCAATCACGGGGCGGCGCGGCGCGCCTGAGGCTCAATCCTCAGATGAACCTGTTTCAGGAAAGTCACGTACACCCACCAATTTTGGCCGCGATCTGCTTAAAAATTGACGCCTGTGCCAAACGGAGAGATTAGTTTCTCAGCGGCTTGCTGCGAAAGCGGCGGCTGGCGGTGGTGACTGGCAGGGGCACGCTATGTTGATGGCGCTCGAAGTGGGATCGTGTCGTCGCCGGATATAGTGAGTTCCAAAAAGAAAGAGGGGGCTATGACCGAACACATGCTGCGCCTGAGGCGCAATCTGATCGCCACCAGCTGCCTCGTGGCGGCGACCAGCCTGGTTCCGCTTGCGGCCCACGCGGATGACGCGACGGCGACCGCAGCCGCGACGGCCACGGCGACGGCCGATACGACCAGCGCCTCGGTGGCGCCGATCATCGTCACCGCCGAGCGGCGCGAGGTGAACATCCAGAAGGCGCCGATCTCGATCAGCTCGGTGGGCGCGCGCCAGCTCGACCAGTCGTTCGTGACCAGCATCGAGGGGCTGAACGGCACCATCCCCAGCCTGGAGATCACCAAGGCCTCGGGCTTCGAGAACCTGGTCACCATCCGCGGCGTCGGCTCCGAAACGCCGGAGAACTCGCTGACCACCACGCCGGGCGTCTCCGAGTTCGTCGACGGCGTCTACATCGCCAACACCATCTCGCTCGACCAGACCCTGTTCGACATCGACAGCGTGCAGGTGCTGCGCGGGCCGCAGGGCGCCCTCTACGGCGAGAGCTCACTCGGCGGCGCGATCATCCTGAACACCAACCAGCCCAAGCTGGGGGCTTTCGACGCCAGCGGCGACTTCAGCGCCGGCACCTACAACCTGTTCCGCGAGCGCGGCGAGGTGAACCTGCCGCTAGGCGACGACTTCGCCCTCAGGATTTCGGCGCAGAAGTTCGACCACGACGGCTTCACCAACGACGTGGCGATCCCGGGCTTCCGCCTCGACGACGCCCACGACACCAGCGTGAAGGCGGCCTTGCTGTGGAAGCCCAACGACCAGTTCTCGGCGACCTTCACCGCCCAAGCCTACTACGCCAACCAGAACGGCGACTCGCAGAAGAACATCAACGACCCGGAATCCAGTCCCTGGTCGGTCTACCAGGACTATCCGGCGCACTTCCAACTGAACAACGACCTCTTCCATCTGAACCTGGAGTGGGACGAGCCGAATTTCGTGATCAAGTCGGTGACCGGCTACCAGTACCTGGCGCACGTGCAGCGAGAAGACTCATCGCGCAGCGCCTTCTCACTGATCGGCGAATACGACGACGTCGCGGCTTGGAACACCACGGTCTACAACTTCAACGAAGAGTTCGACATCCAGTCGAAGCCCGGCGCGCGGTTCGAGTGGGACGCCGGCGCCTTCTACATGGACCAGCGCAGCCACCAGTACGTGGCCGAGTTCGAGTGCACGACCAACCCCTTCTCCGGCCCATGCGCGCCGGCGCCGGGCGTCTTCCAGGCCCCGCCATCGGCGGCCGACCCGTTGGCGCCGCCTTCGGAGGCTGCACTTACGCGTCTGGGCGCCGCGGAGCCCTCGAACCTGTCCTACGGCAATGACTCGCACGCTGTGCACTGGTCGGTGGCCGGGTTCGTCCAGGGCACCTACCACGTGGCGGACAACTTCCGCATCACGGGCGGGATCCGCTACAACTACGACTATGACGAAGACCCGAGCCTGAACTTCTCGGAGTTCGGCCAGAGCTTCGCCGACAACAAGGCCGCGACCAGCGAGCCGACCTGGCGGCTGGAAGCCGACTACGACCTGACGCCCGACAACCTGATCTATGTGAGCAATGCCCGCGGCTACAAGCCGGGCGGGGCTAACGGGTCCTACGGCCAGTTCGTGGTGCCGCTGACCTTCCAGCCGGAGACCAACACCGCCTTCGAAATCGGTTCGAAGAATATGTTCCTCGACCACACGCTGCGATTCAACGCCAGCCTGTTCTACTACATTCACAAGGACTTTCAGTATATCGAGACCGATCCGGTGCCGTTTGATGGTGGCATCTCCAATGTGCCGCGCGTGGACGACTACGGAGCCGAGTTCGAGGCCGACTACACTTCGCCCGACAGCAAGTTCAACCTCAGCGGCAATCTCTCGCTGGAGCAAGGCCGCGTGGTCGGCGACTACAAGACCATCGACTCGACCATCGCCAATGGGCTCGAGGGCGTGAACTTCTCCGGCTCTAACGAAGTGGACTTCACCACCTTCGCGCCGACCGGCCCCTGCGCGTTCTTCGCGGCCTTCGAGAGTACCCCGATCAGCGCGTCCAACATCGCCTGCTACAATCAGGTGGTCGCCTCGGCGGTGAACATCAAAGGCAAGCAGCCGCCGGACATGCCGAACGTGTCGGGCTCGGTCTCCGCCTCCTACCGGATCGACACCGCGGTCGGCGTCTTCACGCCGCGCGTGCAGGTGGTCTACCGCGGCAGCGAGTGGGCGCGGATCTTCGACGATCCAGGTCTCGACAAGGTGCCGGCCTACACGGTGGTGAACCTCAACGTCGACTTCGTGCCGACGGGCAACGACCACTTGCGCCTCTCGCTGGCCGCCACCAACGTGGGCAACGAGGCCGGGATCAACTCGCGCTACACCGACCCCTACGGCACCTTCATGACCAGCAACCAGTACATCCCACCGCTGCAGGTCATCGGCACCATCGCCTACCGCTACTAGGACGGACGCGCCGGGGCCCGAGGGCGGGTCTCGGCGCCGACGCGCATGCCCGAGTTCGATCGCCAGTCCATCAGCCAGACCGTCACCGCCGGGCGGCGGAGCGCCGTGGACGTGGCTCGCGAGACTGTGGCGCGGATCGGCGCTTACGAGGCCATCCAGCCGGCAGTGTGGATCACCCGCGTCCCGCCCGCCGACGTGATGGCCCGCGCGGCCGAGATCGACGCGCGCCTCGCCTCCGGCGAGCGGCTGCCGCTGGCGGGCGCGACCTTCGCGGTGAAGGACAATATCGACGTGGCCGGCCTGCCGACCACCGCCGCCTGCCCGGCCTTCGCCTACCAGCCCGATGCGACCGCGCCGGTGGTGACGCGGCTGCTGGCGGCCGGCGCGGTGCTGGTCGGCAAGACCAACCTCGACCAGTTCGCCACCGGCCTCGTCGGCTCGCGCAGCCCCTACGGCGCGTGCGCCAACGTCTACAATCGCAGCTACATCAGCGGCGGCTCGAGTTCCGGCTCGGCGGTCGCGGTCGCGGCGGGCCTGGTCAGCTTCGCGCTGGGCACCGACACCGCCGGCTCCGGCCGCGTGCCGGCCGCCTTCAACCACCTGGTCGGACTGAAGCCCACGAAGGGGCGCTGGAGCACGCGCGGTGTCGTGCCCGCCTGCCGCAGCCTCGACTGCGTCACCGTGCTGGCGAACAGCGCGGCCGACGCGGCGCTGGTCGATGACGTCGTCGCCGGCTTCGACGCCGACGACCCGTTCTCACGCCGCGAGCCCGCCGAGCTACCGCCCGCGGACCTGCGCCTCGGCGTCCCGCTGCCCGGCCAACTCGACTGGCTGTCGGACAGCCAGTCCGCCGCCCTGTTCGACGCCGCCATCGCGCGGCTTCGCGCCATGGGCGCCCAGCTTGTCCCGGTCGATATCACGCCGCTGATCGAAACCGCCGCCCTGCTCTACGACGGCCCCTGGGTCGCCGAGCGCACCGCCGCGGTGGAAGACCTGCTACGCACCCGGCCCGGCGTCATCGAGCCGACGGTGCGGGCCATCCTGCAGGGCGGCTTGGCGCTCTCGGCGATCGACGCCTTCCGCGGCGAATACGCGCTGCGCGGCTACCAGCGCCAGGCCGAAACGCTGTGGGACCAGGTCGAAGCGCTCGTGCTCCCCACCACCGCCACCACCTATCGCCTCAGCGAAGTGAAGGCCGAGCCCTTCGCGCTCAACGCCAATCTCGGCCGCTACACCAACTTCGTGAACCTGCTCGACATGAGCGCGGTGGCCGTGCCCGCCGGCTTCCGCGACAACGCCACCGGCTTCGGCATAAGCCTGATCGGGCCGGCCTGGGCCGACCGCCGGCTGCTGGACCTCGCCCGCCGCTATGAGGAGATCGCCCCGATGCCACAAACGCCACCGCTGGACATCGCCGGCGTGAAAGCCAAGGTGAAGCTGGCGGTGGTGGGCGCTCACCTCGCCGCCATGCCGCTGCACTGGCAGCTGACTTCGCGGGGCGCCGCCCTGGTGCGCCGCTGCCGCACCGCGCCGGCCTACCGGCTCTACGCGATCGCCAATACGACGCCGCCGAAGCCGGCGCTCGTGCATGTCGGCAATGGCGGCGCCGCGATCGAGGTCGAAGTCTACGAACTGGAGGTCGAGGGCTTCGGCAGCTTCGTCGCCGAAGTGCCGGCCCCGATGGCCATAGGCACGCTGACCCTGGACGACGGGAGCGAGGTCAAGGGCTTCGTCGCCGAGCCCCGCGCCCTGGACGGGGCCGAGGACATCACGGCGTTGGGCGGCTGGCGCGCCTATATCGCCTCCAAGGTCGCGTGATGGTGCGCCGCCAAGCAAGACCGGGCGGACGACCCGCGCTATGACGCCGCCACCGTTGGAGGGATAAGGTCAGTGCCGCCCAACTTGCTGCCCAACTTGCTGAATGACGCCTTCTTTGCCGGTTTCGAAACGTCGCTGGGCGGCCTCGACACCGCCGAGACCCTGCCGCCGGCCTGCTACACCGACGCCGGCTTCTATGAGTTCGAGAAAGAGGCGCTCTTCGGCCACGAATGGCTCTGCGTCGGCCGTGAGGAATGGGTCAAGGAGCCAGGCGACTACTTCACCACCCAGGTCGTCGGCGAGCCGATCGTGGTGGCCCGGGCCCGCGACGGCGTGGTGCGCGCCATGTCGTCGGTCTGCCAGCACCGCGCCATGCTGGTGGCCGAGGGCAAGGGCAACGCCCGCGGCTTCGTCTGCCCCTACCACCACTGGGTCTACGGCCTGGACGGGCGGCTGGTGAACGCGCCGGCGATGGAGCGCACCTGCGGCTTCGACAAGAAGACCGTCGCCCTGCCCGAGTTCCGGCTGGAGAACTGGCTGGGCTTCCTCTTCATCAACTTCGATCCGGACGCCGCGCCGCTGGCGCCGCGGCTGCGGACGGTGGCCAACGCCATTGCCGGCTACGACCTCGCCAATGCCGAGTGCGCCCAGACCATGACCGGCCAGTTCGCCTGGAATTGGAAGGTGATGTTCGAGAACAACAACGATGGCTACCACGCCTCGAAACTGCACCAGGGCCCGCTGCACGACTTCGTGCCCAGCGAACTCGCCGTCTTCCCGGACGCCGACCCCGCCGACGCCGGCTTCCTGCGCTTCAACGAGACCCTGCACCCGGACGCCAGCTTCAACCCCACCCAGCGCGCGGTGCTGCCGGTCTTCCCCAAGCTGACCCGCGAAGACCGGGCCCGGATGACCTTCGCCAACGTGCCGCCGACCCTCTCGCTGGTGCTGACCAGCGATCTGGTAATCTTCCTGATCCTGCGCGCCACCGGGCCGCAGACCATGGAGCAGGACACCGGCCTGCTGGTCGCACCGGGCGCCAGCCTCGATCCCAGCTTCCCGCACCGGCTGGAGATGATCATGACCAGCGCCGGCAAGATCATCGCCCAGGACATGCACGTCGACGCCCAGGTGCAGGTCGGCCTGCGCTCGCGCTTCGCCCGCCGCGGCCGCTATTCCTGGCAGGAAGGCGCACAAGGCCAGTTCAACCACTGGCTCGTGCCCCGCTACCGCGCCGCCTGGGCGGCGATGCGGAAGGGGAGCTAATCATGGCCCGCATGCCCACCGTTTTCTTCGGACACGGCAGCCCGATGATCGCGCTGGAAACCAACGCCACCAGCCGCGCCTTGGCCGAGATCGCCGCGGCCATCCCGCGGCCGCGCGCCATCCTCAGCATCTCGGCCCATTGGGAGACGCGCGTCACCGCGGTGACCGCCATGGCCCGGCCGCGCACCATCCACGACTTCGGCGCCTCCTTCCCCAAGGCGCTCTTCGACATGCAATATCCGGC
>DATAVF010000323.1:0-13371 GCA_036267835.1 Caulobacteraceae bacterium
GCCGGTGTCGGCGATGGCGATGGCGATGCGGTCAGGGCCGCGTAGCTCGACGCGGGCCTCGATACGGCCTCGCACGGTGTAGCGCACCGCATTGGTGAACACGTTGGCCAGCACCTGGCGCACCCGCGCCGCGTCGGCCATGGCCTGGCCGGTGGTGCGGTCGTCCAGTTCCGGGTCGATGAAAACGTTGAGCTCCAGCCCCTTGGACGCGGCCTGCGGCCGCAGGGTCGCGGCCAGCTCGCGCATCATCCGCACCGGATCGAAAGGGGCGCTGTCGACGCTGAGGCGGCCGGATTCGGCCTTCTCCTGGTCGAGGGTGGCGTTGAGCACGGCGATCAGGTCGTTGGCGGCGGCGAGGGCCGCTGTGGACTGTTCGCGCGACGGAGCCGCGCGGCCGCCTTGCCCGGCGGCGGCGGCGAGCACATGGGCGACGCCGGTCAGGCCGTTACGGATCTCGTGGCTCAGGGTGGCGATCAGGGCGGACTTCGAGCGGGCGAGGCGCTCGGCTTCCTCCAGCGAGGCGGCGCGTTCGCGGGCCAGCTGCTCGCGCTCGGCGGCCAGGGCGAACTGGCGACGCAGGTTCTGGTTCAGGATCAGCGACAGCATCGAGGCGAGCGCGAAAGCGCCCCAGGCGGCCTGGGCGATGCCGGTGGACTGCGGCCGCGCGAAGAGGAAGATCAGCGGGCCGGCCATTGCCGCCGGCCCCACGGTGATCAGCGAGGGCAGGGACGGGGTGGTGAAAAAGAGGCAGACGACCGCCGCGCCGACGGTGAGCAGCAGCAGGGTCTCGCGCGCCGGGCCGGCGTGATCGGCCAGGGCCGCCATCTGCCAGACGCCGACCGACCACAAGAGGCCGCAGAGCACGTGCACCCGGGTGCGCCGCCCGATGTGTTGCAACTCCGGCCGGCGCAGCTGCTGCAGGGTGAAGTAGAAGGCGCCCCAGTTGATGGCGAAGATGGCGAAGCTCGCCGACATCCAGGCCGCGTCGGCCGCGAACGAGCCGGCCCAGACGTAAATCGGCAGGCAGACCGCGAACACCGCCAGCGCCTGCGGCATCAGCGCCGCCTGCGCCGCGAGCGACTGCTCGGCGACCGACGCGCCCTCGCGGACTGGAACCTGGGCTGGGGACATTAAGGCGCTTGCGTCCTGGGGAAGCTGATGGGGCAGATCGTAAAGGCTCGGCGGTTGTAGTCTGGTTACCTTTCACGCTTAACGGCAGGTAAGGCTGTTCGCTCATGCTCCGGTAACCGCGTCTCCCAACCAAGCGTTAAGCTTACTCAAGTCTAATCAGTGGCGAATTCCACTCGTTCGGCGGGAGCCCGATTCGGCGCCATGACCACCACCCGATCCTCGCTCTCCGATGGCGACATCCGCCTGCTGCTCAAGGGCGCGGAGCCGGAGGAGCGCGCCCTGGTCGCGCACCGCCTCTGCCGGCACATCGACCGCGCTAACCTCACCGACGAGGAGCGGGCGGAAGCCCACCAGATCCTGCGCCTGATGGCCCGCGACGCGGCCGAGCAGGTGCGCCGGGCGCTGGCGGTGACGCTGAAGGCCTCGCCGCTGATCCCGCGCGACGTCGCCAACCGCCTGGCCCGCGATGTCGAGAGCATCGCCGTGCCGATGCTCAACTTCTCGCCGGTGTTCAGCGACGAGGACCTGGCCGAGATCGTCCGTGTCGGCGGGCCGGTGCGCCAATGCGCCATCGCCCGGCGCCCGGTGCTGACGGAGGTGGTGACCACCACCATCGCCGAAGTCGGGGTCAGCGAAGCTGTGCAGGCCGCCTGCGACAACCGCGGCGCCGCGTTCAGCGAGCGCGGCCTGCAGGCCGCCATCGACCGCTTCACCGCCTCCGAGACCGTGCTGGCCTCGATCGCGCTGCGTAACGCCCTGCCGGCTTCGGTGACCGAGCGGCTGGTGACCCTGGTCACCGGCGAGCTGCGCGAGCGGCTGATCAGCGGCCACGAGGTGACGCCGCAGACCGCGCTGGCCGTCGCCATCGGCACGCGGGAGCGCGCCAGCCTCGACCTGGTCGAGCAGGCCGCGCGCGCCGCGGATCTGCCAGCCTTCGTCGCCCACTTGCGCCGAGGCCAGCGGCTGACTGCCTCGCTGATGCTGCGGGCGCTGGCGGCCGGCCAGATGAGCTTCTTCGAGTGGGGCCTGGCGGAGCTTTCCGGCGTGCCGCACCACCGCACCTGGCTGATGGTGCACGACGCCGGCGAACTCGGCCTGAAGGCGATCTACGAGCGCGCCGGCCTGCCCGGACGCCTGCTGCCGGCCTTCCGCGCCGCGGTCGACGCCTTCCACGGCATGGAGTTCGACGGCCGCCCCGACGACGTGAAGCGCTTCCAGCGCCGCATGCTCGAACGCTTCCTCAGCCAGCCGATCGCCATCTCCAAGGAAGACGTCGACTACCTGCTAGACAAGATCGACGAGCTGTCGGTCGAGGCTGCCGGCGTCGGCGAGACGCTGGAGCAGAACGCGGCCTGAGCCGTCGTCAACGGCGCTTCCCCGCCGTCGCGGCAAGCGTCTACAGTGCTCCCATGAGCGACAGACCCCCCGTGCCGATCGCGCCGGCCGCGACCATCCTGATGCTGCGCGACGAGCCCGCGTTCGAGGTGCTGATGGTCAAGCGCCATCACCAGATCGACTTCGCCGCCGGCGCCATCGTGTTCCCGGGCGGCAAGACCCACGCCGGCGACGACGACCCCGCGTGGGAGGATCGCACGCTGGGCTGGGGCGGCTCGCTGCCGCACAAGCGGCCGCTGCGCATCGCCGCGATCCGCGAGGCCTACGAGGAGGCCGGCATCCTGCTGGCGCGCCACCTCGACGGCGCGCCGTTCCGCGGCGATGACCGCGCGGCGGCGGCGCGCGAGGACGTGGGCAAGGACCGCCGGCCGTTCCTCGACCTGATCAACGAGCTCGATCTCTACCTCGACCTCGAGGCGCTGACCGTGTTCGCCCGCTGGATCACCCCGCCGATCAGCCCGCGCCGCTTCGACACCTGGTTCTATGTGGCCCGGGCGCCGGCGGACCAGCTGGCGCTCTGCGACGGCCAGGAGACGGTGGACGCCGAGTGGATCCAGCCCGCCGAAGCCCTGCGCCTCGGCGAGGCCGGCGAGCGCACGGTGATCTTCCCGACCCGGATGAACCTGAAGCTGCTGGCCGAAGCGACCAGCGCCGAGGACGCGATGCAGCGCTCAAAGGCGCGGGAGCTGGTGACGGTCGAGCCCAAGGTGGTCGAGAAGAATGGCGAGCGGGTGCTGACCCTGCCGCCCAATGCCGGCTATGGCGACATCGAAGAGCCACTGTCGCGGGCCATGTAAAGCAAACTCCCTGCCCTCGGGTGAGGGCAGGGAGTGAGCGTCGGCGTGGTTGTCTTGTGCGAGGCAGCGGTCAGCCCGCCGCGAATTCCTTCACACGGCGTTCGAGCTCGCTGACGAGCGCGCTGCCGACGGCGTGGGTGTCGGTCTGGATGCGGCCTTTGACGGCGGCCTTGATGCCGTCAATGTGGGCGTCGACCAGGTTCATCGGCGCCGCCAGGCGCTTGGCCGGGTCGTCGATCAGCTTGCAGAGCGAGCCGGCGATGCGGGTCACCAGCGGATATTCATAGGTGGCGCCCAGGCCCTTCAGGTCGTGGGCGCGCAGATAGAGGTTCTCGGCCGTTTCGGCGGTCAGGCCCTCGGTGCGCACCCGTTGGCGGGAGGCTTCGAGCTTGGTGACTTCGTCGGCCAGCCATTCGGCGAAGTTGCCGGACAGGCTCTTCAGCGCGGCTTCCGCTTTGGCGATGGCGGCCGGGTCGATCGCGCCCAGTCGGCCACCCACCTTCAGGCGCAAGGTGTTGGGCACCTGGATCATCTGGCCCGGACTGTTATCGCTCAACTAAGCCTCCGTATGCGCCTTACGAGCCACCGCAAGGTATCGGAAAAGGCTTAACGACCCGTGAGTTAGCGCCGTTCAGGCCGTGAACTGCTCGGCCAGCACCCGCTCTTCCAGACTGCGCCCCTGGTCGAACAGCAAGGTCAGGTCGATGGACCGGTCTTCGGCCACATCCACTTGAATCACATCGCGAACCTCGACGTTATCGGCCACCGCGCTGACCGGCCGCTTCTCGGTTTCGAGCATCTCGAAGGTGACTTGGTCCTCGTGCGACAAAAGCGCCCCACGCCAGCGCCGGGGGCGGAAGGCGCTGATTGGGGTCAGCGCCAGCACCTGGCCGCTTAACGGTATGATGGGGCCGTGGGCCGACAGGTTGTAGGCCGTCGATCCGGCCGGCGTGCAGACGATGACGCCGTCGCAGATCATCTCGGCCATCCGCACCTTGCCGTTGATCAGGATGCGCAGCTTGGCGCTCTGATAGGTCTGGCGCAGCAGCGAGACCTCGTTGATGGCGAAGGCCTCGCGCCGCACGCCTGCCGCATCCAGGGTGCGCATCATCAAGGGGTGGATCACCGCCTTCTCGGCCGCGGCGATGCGCTCCAGCAGGCCCTCTTCGGCGTAGTCGTTCATCAGGAAGCCGACCGAGCCGCGGTTCATGCCGTAGATCGGCTTGCGGCGGGGCAGGGTGCGGCGCAGCGTTTCCAGCATCAGGCCGTCACCGCCGAGGGCGACCACGACGTCGGCATCGGCCTCGGGGACCTCGCCATAGCGGGCGGCCAGGGCGGCTCTGGCGGCCCCGGCTTCCGGGCGATCGCTGGCGACGAAGGCGAGGCGAGGGGCCATGGCCCTATCCAAGGCCGTAGCGGCTCAGGTTTGTCAAACGGCCAGAACGGCCTGGCGGAAGGCGCTGCCGGCGATATCGGCCGCGAACGGACCAAAGGCGTTGGCGGCGCGGCGCGCGCCCTCGGCGCCGCCGCCCGGCAGGCCGTCATTGCACTGACGGATCAGCTCCAGGATGGTCGGAAAGGCGCTGCGGTCGATGGCGACGGCGGCGCAGGCCAGCGCCACGAGTTCAGGACGGTCGCGGCTCATCACCGCCCGGTGCACGTCTTCGACACGGAAATTGCCCAGCTTGGCGAGCGCCGCTTCGAAGAGGCCGAGCTGGTGGTCCTTCAGCGCCTTCAGCAGGTAGCCGGCCTTGAGCTGGCCGGCGGCGTCGAGCTTGGCGATCAGCTTCAGCTCGGCCGCATTGGGCCCGTTACGCTTCGGCTGGGGCGTGCGGGCGACGCTGGCTGCGACCGCGGCCTCGAGCTCCGCGGCATCGACATCGAAGCGGGCGACGATCGCGGCGCGCAGCGCTTCGCCGACATAGATGTAGAGACTTTGAGCCAGGTCCGAGGTCATCCGCGGGTGCGACGCCAGCGGCGAGCCGAGGGCGGCGACCATGCGGGCATGCTCGACCAGGCGGGCCATGGCGGCGTGGGTGATGTCGGCGGTGGGGTTGCCGGCCAGGGCGGTCATCACGGCGGGCTCGGCGCCGTCGATCACGGCGCCCACGACTGCGGCCGAGATGCGGGGGCGCTGCGCCACCTCGACCCGGTGAGCCAGGGTGGCTTCGGTGAGCAGGCGGATCAGTGCGGCGTCGGCCAGCAGGGGGCTGGCGGCGATCAGCGGCCGGGCGACCTCGATGTCGTCGCGCGCCAGCATTTCGATCAGGGCGACCGGGGCCCAGTCGGCCCGGGCCAGGCGTTCGGCCAGGCGGGCGCGGATGTCGCGCTCGGCTTCGCTGACCAGGGCCAGGAACACCGCCTCGACTTCCTCCGACGCCAGCGGCGCCATCTGGGCCGCCTGCGCTTCGCACAGATCCACCAGCCGGGCGAGCAGCTGCTCGCGATCGGTCGGATCGCGGCTTTTCGCCAGCGCCAACAAGGGCTCGACCTGCGCCTCGGCCTGCACTGCCGAATCCCCGAATCTCATGATCACGAACGGTAAAATGTTACGGGAGCGGGGTTAAGAACAGACTTAGGGTGAATGAATTGGTCGCAAGGGTCGCAGCCACGCTTCCTTCTCCCGCAAGCGAGGGGAGAAGGGAGATTGACGCTTCGGCCTCGAGGGCCGATTCTCCGGACGACGCGATAGGAGATTAGGCGCATGGCCGACGGATCGATGGCGGGTTCGATCTCGCTGCAGGGCAAGGTTTCCGAGGAAGAGTGGAAGGCGCGGGTCGATCTCGCGGCGCTCTACCGGATGGTGGCGCTCTTCGGGTGGGACGACATGATCTACACCCACATCTCCGCCCGCATCCCGGGGCCGGACCACCACTTCCTGATCAACCCCTATGGGGTCTGGTTCGGCGAGATGACCGCCTCGGCGCTGGTGAAGATCGATACCGAGGGCAACATCCTCCAGGAGACCCCGTACTTCATCAATCCGGCGGGCTTCACCATCCACTCCGCGGTGCACATGAACCGCGACGACGCCCACTATGTGATGCACCTGCACACCGACCAGGGCGCGGCGGTGGCGGCGCAGAAGGAAGGCCTGCTGCCGCTGACCCAGCATGCGCTGATCGTGATCCCGCGGCTCGCCTATCACGACTACGAGGGCATCGCCCTCAACCTCGATGAGCGCCAGCGGCTGGTGAACGACCTTGGCCCGACCAAGACGCTGATGCTGCTGCGCAACCACGGCACCCTGTCGCTGGGCAAGACCGCGGCGGACTGCTGGACCGGGATGTTCTACCTCGAGCGCGCCTGCAAGATGCAGATCATGGCCCTCTCGGCCGGCCGCGAGAACGTGCTGATGTCGCCCAAGCCGGCCCGCGAGGAAGTGCAAGGCCAGACCCGCGGCGGCGTCGGCGGCGGCCTCGCCTGGCCCGGCGCCCTGCGCAAGCTGGAACGCGAAAGCCCGGGATACGACGCCTAAGGACTCGCTCCTCACCCGTTTCGCTGCGCTACACGGGGGAGGAGCGGCGATCAGCCTGCCGGCGGCGGGCTGGTCTGCAGCTTGAGGAAGGCGATGAGGTCGCGGCGGTCGGTGGCGCTGGGCATGCCGATGAACGTCATCTTGGTGCCCGGCAGCACGGCGCGCGGGTCGGTGATCCACTGGTCGATGCGGGCGGCGTCCCAGGTCCAGCCGGCGCCCTTCAGCGCGTCCGAATAGGTGAAGCTGGCGTGCGAGCCGGCGCGGCGGCCGAAAATGCCCCAGAGGTTCGGCCCGGTCATGTCGTCGCCGCCCTGCGAGGTGGTGTGGCACGAGCGGCAGACCGCGAACCTGGCCTCGCCGTTGGAGAGGTCGGCGTTCTGGTAGGCCGGACCCAGCTGGGCCAGCAGCGTCGTCTTCTGGGCGTCCGTCAGGGTCGGCGTCGGCGCCGTGGCGGGCGGCGGGTTGCCGGAGGCCGCGCTGTTCGAGCCGCCGGACCCGCAAGCCGCCAGCGCCAGCGCGCTCGCCGCCGCCATCGCCAGCCACCCACCTGCCTTCACGACCCTCATCTTACGCCTCGCCCGCTCCAAGGCGGCGCAACCTAGTCATCGCGACCGGCTTGGCAACGGCTACTCGAAGCCCGATGTGCGCAGGCTCTTCACCGAGCCGCGCCGCTTCTTGGCGTCCAGCCGCCGCTCCTTGGAGGCCCGGGTGGGCTTGGTCGGGCGGCGGGTGCGCGGCACGTGGGTGGCCAGGGCGATCATCTCGACCAGCCGTTCGATGGCGTCGGCGCGGTTGCGTTCCTGGGTGCGGAAGCGGTTGGCGGTGATCACCACCACGCCGGCGTCGGTCATCTTGCGCCCCGCCACCCGCCGCAGCCGCTCCTTCACCGCCGGCGGCAGGGAGGGCGAGGCGGCCGCGTCGAAGCGCAGCTGCACGGCGGTCGCCACCTTGTTGACGTTCTGGCCGCCGGGGCCCGAGCCGGCCAGGAAGCTCTCCTCGATCTCGCGGTCTTCGAGGCTGATGTGGTCGGTGACGGGGATCATGGGCCGCGAGTCGGGCTTCACGTTGGCTTTCGCGGTCCCCTGTGCTCCAACCGGCCAAAATAGGGAAGGCGCAGGGCATGATGACCGAAGACGACTACATGGCGCAGGACGCGATGGGCCTGGCGGGCCTGATCGGCGCCCGCGACGTCAGCGCCAGTGAGGTGCTGGAGGCGGCGCTGACGCGGATGGCCAAGGTCAACCCGAAGATCAACGCAGTCACCCTCGACTTGTCGGACCGCGCCCGCGCCGAGACCGGCGGCGAGCTGCAGGGCCCGCTGGCTGGCGTGCCGTTCCTGCTCAAGGACCTCGGCCCCAAGCTCGCCGGCACGGCGACGACCGACTCCTGCAAGCTCTACGCGAACGATATCGCCGCCGAGGACAGCCCGCTGACCAAACTCTACCGGCAGGCGGGCCTCATCATCTTCGGCAAGACCAATACGCCGGAGCTGGGCCTCGAGCCGGTGACCGAGCCGGCGATGTTCGGCCCCACCCGCAATCCGTGGAACCTGGCGCGCACCGCCGGCGGCTCGTCGGGCGGCGCGGCAGCGGCGGTGGCGGCGGGCATCGTGCCGGCGGCCCACGCCAGCGACGGCGGCGGCTCGATCCGCATTCCCGCGTCGTGCTGCGGCCTTTTCGGACTGAAGCCAAGCCGGGGCCGCGTCTCCTATGCGCCGAAGGATGAAGGGTGGGGCGGCTTCTCCTGCGGCCACGTGGTCAGCCACACGGTGCGCGACAGCGCGCTCTTCCTGGACGTGGCCGGCCACCCGCAGCCCGGCGACCCGTACTGGACGGCGCCGCCCGCCAAGCCGTTCCTGGAGCAGGTCGGCCACGAGCCGCACCGGCTGCGCATCGCCTTCACCGCCGCAGCGTTCGCGTCCAACGGCCTCGAGCCCGAGGTCGCCGAGGCGGTGCGCGCCGCGGCCAAGCTGTGCGAGAGCCTGGGCCACCATGTCGAGGAGGCCGATCCGCCGGTCGACCGCGGCGCGCTGGCCGCCGGCGGCGTGGTGATCTCGGCCAGCGTCGCGGCCGACCTCGACGCCATTGCCGAAGCCCGTGGCCGGCCGATCTCGCAGGACGAGGTCGAGATCATCACCTGGGGCAGCTACCAGCGCGGCCAACGCATCTCCGGCTCGGCCTACATTCGTGCGCTCCGGTCGGCCCACGGCCTCGGCCGCTCGGTGGCCGGCTTCTTCGAGACCTACGACATCCTGATCTGCGCCGTCCTGGGCTCGCCGGCCATCCCGGTGGGCGCCCTGCGCGGCGAGCCGCTCGACCTCGACGGCTACGCCGACCGGCTGTTCGCCTTCATGCCCAACACCCAGGCTTTCAACCTGACCGGCCAGCCCGCCGCCAGCATCCCACTCGGCATGAGCTCCGGCGGCCTGCCGATCGGCGTCCAGTTCGTGGGGCGGCAAGCGGAGGACGGGCTGGTGCTGGCCCTGGCGGCGCAGCTGGAGCGGGCTGAGCCGTGGAAGGGCAGGCGGGCGGCGATCTGACCAAAGTATCCTTCTCCCCTCGCGGGAGAAGGTGGCGCGAAGCGCCGGATGAGGGGCCGCGCCACGCTCGCTGATTCGCCGGCCCGACGATAGGCCCGAAAGTCCCGTCGGCCCCTCATCCGTCGCCTACGGCGACACCTCCTCCCGCGGGAGGAGAAGGGAGTCAGGCTGCGCTTGCCCCTGCGGCCGGCGCGGCGCAAAGTTGACGCAGCCGTCAACCAAAAGGCGGAAAGGGCGGAACACATGGACGACGCAGGCGAGAGCATCCGGCAGGCGGCGCGGACGCGGGCCTATTCGATGCCGATCGAGGAGATCCAGCCGGCCGATCCGGTGATGTTCCGGGACGACACCCTGTGGCCCTACTTCGAGCGCCAGCGCGCCGAGGACCCGGTCCACTACGCGGTCGATGAGGAGGCCGGGCCCTATTGGTCGGTGACCAAGTTCAAGGACATCATGGAGGTGGACTCGAACCACCAGGTGTTCTCTTCCGAGCGGTCGATCACCATCTTCGACCCCGAAGATGACTTCCACATGCCGATGTTCATCGCCATGGACCCGCCCAAGCACGACCAGCAGCGCAAGACCGTCAGTCCGATCGTCAGCCCGCACAACCTCTTGGGCATGGAGCCCGTGATCCGTGAGCGGGCGGCCAAGATCCTCGACGATCTGGAGATCGGCGAGGAGTTCAACTGGGTGGACAAGGTCTCCATCGAGCTGACCACCATGACGCTGGCGACCCTGTTCGACTTCCCATGGGAAGACCGGCGCAAGCTGACCCGCTGGTCGGACGTCGCCACCGCTGATCTCGATTCCGGGATCATCGAGACCGAGGAGCAGCGCCAGGCCGAGCTGATGGAGTGCGTCGGCTACTTCATGCGGCTCTGGGACGAGCGGGTGAAGGCGCCGCCGAAGAACGACCTGATCTCGATGCTGGCGCACGGCGAGTCGACGAAGAACATGGACACCATGGAGTACCTGGGGAACCTGGTGCTGCTGATCGTGGGCGGCAACGACACGACGCGGAACACCATCTCCGGCTCGATCATGGCGCTGAACCAGAACCCGGACCAGTTCGCCAAGCTGCGCGCCAACCCCGGGCTGATCCCGGGCATGGTCTCCGAGACCATCCGCTACCAGACCCCGCTCGCCTACATGCGCCGCACCGCCACGCAGGACTTCCGCTTGCGCGACAAGACCATCAAGGCCGGCGACAAGGTGCTGATGTGGTACATCTCGGGCAACCGGGACGAGGAAGAGATCACCGATCCCAACCGCTATGACATCGAGCGCGAGCGGCCGCGCCACCACATGTCGTTCGGCTTCGGCATCCACCGCTGCGTCGGCAACCGCCTTGCCGAACTGCAACTCAAGGTGATCTGGGAAGAGATCCTGAAGCGCTTCCCGGTGATCGAAGTGACCGGCGAGCCGCGCCGTGTCCGCTCCAGCTTCGTCCATGGCTATGAGCACCTGCCGGTGCGGATACCGACGCGGCTACCGGTCTGACCCGTGTTTTCGCAGCCGGGCGCGGACTTGCGCTCCGCGATGTGAACCCAGGCGGCAATTGGCGCGTTGCGCTGGCTTGATCGCAAGAGGGTGCGATGACCGACTCCAGCTCAAGAGCCGCGCCCAGCGCGACCGGACGCTACAGCCGAGCCGCGATCGTCCTGCATTGGACGATCGCGGCTCTGGTCCTGGTTCAGCTCGGGCTGGGCTGGACCATGAACGAACTGCTGCCGGATCACACGCCCCGCCAGGCGTTCGTCCAGAGCATCCACATTTCGCTTGGCCTCACCATCCTGCTGCTGGTGCTGGTGAGGATCGTCGTGCGCCTGGCGCAGCGGCCCCCGCCGCCGCCGGCTGGAACGCCGGCCTGGGAGCGCCTGGTGGCAGGCGCAACCCACCTGCTGTTCTATGTGCTGTTGCTGGCACTGCCCCTGACCGGCTGGGCTATAGTGTCGCTGGGCAACCAGCCGATCTCGTTCTGGGGCCTGCCATGGCCGCACCTACCGGGCGTCGGCGCCCTGCTTGGCAACCCCGCGCCCAAGCCGGTCCGGCATGCGCTGTCGCACATCCACGTCTACATCCTGATCTGGATCGTGCTGCTGAACCTGGCGCTGCACGTCGGCGCCGCGATCAAGCACCAGTTCGACGGCCATCCAGTCTTGTGGCGGATGACCGGCCTGAAGCAGCCCGCGCGCTGACAGCTGAAGTCTTCGACGGGAGGAGGGAGAGGCCTTGCCGACGATCAAGTATCGCCTCCATGGGAACCGGCCGCCGCCGCAGCCGATCCAGCTCGCCATTCCAGGCTGGGGCGGGACCGCGCAGCCGCGCGCCGACGGCAGTCACGAGCAGCCCTGGCATTGCACCCCCTTCTCAGAAAGCGCGCGTTATGGGGTCGAGCTGCTCTATCCCTTTGACGAAGAGCTGCGGGTGACCAAGTGGCGCGGCCGCGTCAAGCTCGACGCCGACTGGGGCGAGCCGCCGGACGACCTGATGTGGCCGCCGTTCCGCAGCTTCGGCGAAGACTACTACTCCTACCAGGTCTCGCTCGACCTGGCGGTCCCGCCCGGCTGGGCGGTGCGCACCGAGCCGCACCCGCGCTATTACACCGACGCCGCCAACACCACGCCGCTGGCGGTGCCGGCGATCGTCCGCAGCGAGTGGTGGCCGATGATGTTCTTCTGCATCTTCAAGGCGCCGCCCAAGGGCGTGACCCACGTCTTCCGCAAGGGCGAGCCCTTCCTCAGCCTCATCGCCCTGCCGGCCGAGCCGGAACTCGACCTCGTTGCGATGACCGAAGAGGAAGCCGCGCAACGAGAGATGCAGACACGCCGCCTGGCCGCCAGCCGCGATGCGCTGGCGGAGGGAAGCCGCTGGCTCTCGAGCACCAACACGATCTTCGACGGCACCTATCGCCACCTCTTCCGCGCGGTCAAAGCGCGGGATCGGAACGGTTGAGACCGGTGCGAACGATGAGGCGGCCGCTCGGCGGCCCGCCTCATTGCCGGTCACATCTGGTGGTGATGGTGATGATGGTGATGCGGCGGCGGGCGAAGGATCCAGCTGCCGTTGAACCAGACATAGCCGTGCTGCATGTACCAGCGGCGGTTGTGGTGGTGATGGTGGTGATGGTGGTGCGCGTTGTACTGCGCTTCGATCAGCCGGGGCTGCGCCACCTCGTTGGCGGCGTCGGACCGCCGTAGCTGCTCGACGGCGTTGGGAATGGGCGTGAGCAGATCCGCGTAGGATGCCGCCACGGGCACCGGGCTGGCTTGGGCCGCGCTCGCTGACAGCGCCGGTCCAACGCCGACCGCGGCTACCGCCCCAAGCAAGGTTGCAGTCAATCGATCCATAGGTTTTGCCTCCTTAGCCAACTTGGCCGACGCGTAAACGCCGCAGACGTTGCAACGATCCACGCGGCGGATTGATGACCGGCGGCCCCTGGCTGGGGCGCGAATGTCATACCTGCGCCGAAGGGGCGGCCGCCAAGCTGGTCGCCGCGGTCACCATCCTGGCGGCGCAGGACTACGCCACGCCGGTTTCGACGACGCACATCCTCTCCAGCGGCCTCGCGGGCGCCATGGCGGCCAAACGGCTCAGGCTTGCAGGGCCGCACCCTCTTGAACATCGCCTTGGCGTGGATCCCGACCTTGCCGGCCGCGATCCTGCTGGCCGGGGGCCTCTACTGGCTGCAGCGCACGGTGTTCGCCGGATAACACTGTCGCAACACGCCTCTTGCGCTTCTGCGCGCGCCGCGTTCCAGTGCGTGTCGTCGCGGAAGCGCTTGAGGGCCGGCATGTATAAGAAGGTGCTCCTGGCCTACGACGGCTCCCTTGAGGGGGCTATCGCCCTGCGCGAGGGTGCGATTATCGCGCGTCAGTCGAATTCCAAGGTCTTCCTGCTCTCGGTGGTGCCACACCTGGGTGGGCTGCAAGTCGCCGAGGGGCTGCACGGCGGCGCGGTGGCCCACGAGCTCGAACGCTTCCGCGAAGTGCTGGAGCGCGGCGCCGACCGGCTGACCAAGCTGGGGA
>DATAVF010000324.1:0-16901 GCA_036267835.1 Caulobacteraceae bacterium
CCTGCACTTCGACCACACCGGCGGCCTCTTCGGCTTCCTCGGCATGCGCTACCAGAGCCGCTTCGACACCCAGCCGCTGACCATCTACGGCCCGCCCGGGACCAAGGCGACGGTCGACGCCCTGCTCGAGGCGATGAAGCCAGGCATTGCGGTGGCGGGTTCGATCCGCGGCGCCGGCGGCACGGGGCAGATCACCGTGGTCGAGATCGAGGACGGCGCGAAGTTCACCGTGGGCGCGGTGACCGTGACCGCGGCCGAGAACACTCACTACGCCCAGGTCGCCGGCGCCCACGCCGGCGATGGCCACCCGGTCTCGCTCGCCTACCGCTTCGACGCGCCCGGCCGCTCGATCCTCTTCACCGGCGACACCGGCCCCAGCGACAAGGTGGCCGCGCTCTGCCACGGCGTGGACCTTTTGGTCAGCGAGATCATGGATCCCGTCGAAGCGCTGACGCGGCTGCACCAGGCCCGGCCAGAGCTGCCGCAGATGGCGCTCGACTTCGTCGGCCAGCACTTCCGCAAGGAGCACCTCTCGCCTGACGAAGTCGGCCTGCTCGCCCAGCGCTGCGGCGCCGGCGCCGTGGTGCTCACCCACGACGCGGTCGATCCCGAGGGCGTCCCGGCGGCGCGCACCGCCATCGCCGCCCACTACAAGGGCCGCGTCACCTTCGCCCGGGACCTGCAGGTGTTTTGAAGTCACGGCGACCCCTTCTCCCGCGAGGGGAGAAGGGACGAAAGACGTCTGCTCAGCGGCTCGGCTCGACCCCCGCAGCTACTCCGCGGCCGCCTTCGGCGCGTAGCCGAGGATGGCCTTGGTCTCAAGGTATTCGGCGAAGCCGAACTCGCCCCATTCGCGGCCGTTGCCGCTCATCTTGTAGCCGCCGAAGGGGGTGTTGCGATCGCCGCCGCCTTCGTTGATCGAGACGCGGCCGGCGCGTAAGCGCGAGGCCACCTCGCGGGCCTTGCCGGTGTCGGCGCCATGCACCGCGGCGGCGAGGCCGTACTCGGTGTCGTTGCCGATCTCGATCGCCTGCTCGACCGTGTCATAGCCGATGATCGACAGCACCGGCCCGAAAATCTCCTCGCGAGCGATGCGCATATCATTGGAAACATTGGCGAAGATGGTGGGCTGCACGTAGTAGCCCTGGTTCAGCCCGGCCGGGCGGCCGACGCCGCCGGTGACCAGGGTCGCCTTCTCGTCGATGCCGGACTGGATCAGCGCCTGGATCTTGTTCCACTGCACGCCCGAGGCCACCGGCCCCATCTGGGCGCCGCTGCCCGGGTCGCCGACCGTGACGCCGGCCACCGCGTCGCGGGCGATGGTGATCACCTCGTCCATGCGAGTGTTAGGCACGATCATGCGGGTCAGCGCGCTGCACGTCTGGCCGGAATTACCGACGATGCCCGCGGCGCCCCGCTTCACCGCGGCGGGCAGGGCCGCGTCGTCGAGGATGATGTTGGGGCTCTTGCCGCCCAGCTCCTGGGCCACGCGCTTGACCGTGGCGGCGGCATTGCGGGCGATCTCGACGCCGGCGCGGGTCGAGCCGGTGAAGGAGACCATGTCCACCTGCGGGTGGGTGGTCATCGGCACGCCGACGCTGACGCCGTCGCCGTGGATCATGTTGAAGACGCCGGGCGGCACGCCCGCCGCGTCCATGATCTCGGCGAAGATCTGGCCGGAGAAGGGTGCGACCTCCGAGGGCTTCAGCACCATGGTGCAGCCGGTGGCGATGGCCGGCGCGACCTTGCAGGCTATCTGGTTCAGCGGCCAATTCCACGGCGTGATCAGGGCGCAGACCCCGATCGGCTCCTTGACGATGCGCGTCGTGCCGCGGTCTTCCTCGAAGGCGAACGTCTTCAGCACCTCGATGGCGGTGGTGAAGTGGCCGACGCCGGCGCCCACCTGGGCGCGCTCGGAGAGCGCCTTGGGCGCGCCCATCTCCTCGGTGACGGCCAGCGCCAGGTCGGCGGCGCGCTTTTGGTACTCGGCGACGATGCGCTCCATGACCGCGATGCGTTCTTCGCGGGTGGTCTGCGACCAGCTGGCGAAGGCGCGGCGGGCGGCCATGACGGCCTTGTCGACGTCGGCGGCCGTACCGTTGGCGATGCTCCCGCACACCTCTTCGGTGGCCGGGTTCTCGACCGCGAGCGGGCGCGTCTCCACCGGGTCCACCCACGCGCCGTCGATGTAGAACTTCAGATACTCGCGCACCTGTCTCACTCCCCTCGTTTCTGTCGGCAACTATGCCTACAAAGATAGGAGCGAAAAAAGCCAGAGGAAACCACCCATGAAGGCCGCCATCCTGCAGACGCCGGGCACGCTCGATATCGTCGATCTGGTGATCGACAAGCCGGCGCCGCGCGAGGTGCTGATCCGCACGGTGGGCTCGGGGCTTTGCCACAGCGACCTGCACGCGATCGACGGCTCGGCGATGCCGCGCCGGCCGGTGATCGTGCCGGGGCACGAAGCGTCGGGCGTGGTCGAGGCGGTGGGCTCGGACGTGACCTACGTGAAGCCGGGCGACCACGTGATCACCTTCCTGGTGCAGTTCTGCGGCTCCTGCGAGTACTGCCTGGGCGGCAAGCCGACGATCTGCGCAGCGCCGGTGGGCGCGCGGCCGGCGGGGTCCAACCCGCGGCTGACCTACAATGGCGCGCCGGTCGGCCAGTTCGCCAACCTCGGCGGCTTTGCCGAGCAGATGCTGGTGCACGAGCACGCGGTGGTGAAGATCGACCCGGACTACCCGTTCGACCGCGCGGCGGTGATCGGCTGCGGCGTCTGCACGGGGCTGGGCTCGGTGCTGAAGTCGGCGCGGGTGCGGCCCGGCTCGACCGTGGCGGTGATCGGCGGCGGCGGCGTGGGTTTGTCGGCGGTGCAGGGCGCGCGCATCGCCGGGGCGCGGCGGATCATCCTGGTCGACATCCAGCCGGAGAAGTTCGCCCTGGCCCGCAAGGCCGGCGCCACCGATTGCGTGGACGCCTCGCAGGGCGATCCCGTGCAGCAGATCAAGGACCTGACCGGCGACGGGGTCGACTATTCGTTCGAGTGCCTGGGGCTGCGCGAAACCAACGAGCAAGCGGTGAATGTGCTGCGCCCCGGGGGCCTCGCCACCATCATCGGCCTCGGCGGCGAGTTCACGGTCAACGCCCGCTGGCTGCTGCGCGGGCGCCAGGTGCAGGGCGCCTTCATGGGCTCCAACGACTTCCGCACCGACATGCCGCACTACATCGAGCTCGACCGCCAGGGCCGGCTGGACGTGGCCTCGCTGATCGAGGGGCACATCACGCTGGGCGAGATCAACGACGGCTACGAGGCGATGCGCCAGCGCAAGATCCAGGGCCGGCGCGTCATCATGTTCCCGAACTGACCGGGGGCTGCAGATGAACGCCATCGCCGCGCCGCCGCGCACCCTTCGCCGCTTCGACATCGAGGACGGCTTCGAGGACATCATGGCCGCCGTCGACGCCGACGGCAGCGCCATCGTCGAGCGCTTCGTCGGCGCGGAGCTGCTCGCCCGGCTCAACGCCGAGCTGGAAGCGCCGATCACCGGCAAGGCGCCCGGCTCGACCGATGTCGGCCAGATGATGGGCTGGTTCTGGGGCAGCCAGACCAAGCGCTTCACCCGGCTCGCGGCCATCGCCCCATCGTTCGCTCAGCTCCTCGACCACGACTTCATGCACCGCTGGGCGCGGCGCGAGCTGGAGGGCGACTACTGGCTCAACACCGGCCAGGCGATGATCGTCGGGCCGGGCCAGGGCGCGCAGTTCCTGCACCGCGACATCGCCATCTGGCCGTTCATCGAGGAAGCCGGCCTCGCCGCGCCGCAGGCCATGGTCAGCATATTGGTGGCGCTCTCGGACTTCACCGAGGCAGTGGGCGCGACGCGAGTGATCCCCGGCAGCCACAAGTGGGCCGACTTCCACCGCACCCCCGACCCGGCGGAGACCGTGTCCGCGGTGATGCCGGCGGGCAGCGCGGTGCTCTACCTCGGCAAGACCGTGCACGCGGCCGGCGCCAACGTCACCGCCGATCAGTGGCGCCGCGGCCTGCACATGAGCTTCTGCCTCGGCTGGCTGACGCCGGAAGAGGCCAACCCGATCAGCGTGCCGTGGCAGATCGCCCGCACCTACCCGCCGCGGGTCCAGCGTCTGCTGGGCTACGCGTCCGCCGCCCGCGGCCCCGGTATGGCGCCCACCAACTGGTTGGTCGATTTCGAGGACGTGCGCAAACACCTGGGCGTGCCGTTCGAGCGGCCCTGACCGGCGCGGGCGCTCCGCAGCGCGAAAAGCGAGCATCGCCGCGTCGGCAAGCGCGGTCGGACGGGTTATTGTATACAGCCGTGACCCGCGATCCGATTGAAGCCAGCCAAGTGACCCGACCCGTGACGCAACGCCCGATCCTCCGGCTGAAACGCGACCCCACGCCGCCAAGCCCCGCGCCGGCTCCGCCGCCGCCCCGCTGGAAGTGCAAGCCCTGCGGCGCCCTCGTCGAGCTCGCCGCCGACCTCCCCGCCGACGACGCGGTCCGTTGCGCGAAATGCGGCGCGCGCCTAGGCCTCGCCCGCGACTTCGCCCCCGACGGCAGCGGCAAGGTGCGAGCCCGCCGGGCCTGACGCGGGCCGTGTGGCTCGTGCCGAAACGAGCCGCCCCCCAAAGACAGTGTCATCCCGGAAGGCCGCGAAGCGGGTTATCCGGAACCTCGTCCGGGCGGCGCCGCTGTTCAAACAAACAGCTAACACGAAGATCACGAAGGGACGCGAAGCTCACGAAGGGCGCGCCTTGCGCGCCGGCCAATCATCTGAGATCGTTGGAGATTATCGGCGCGAAGCGCCTTCGTGCTCTTCGTGTTAAAATGACGGCTGAACGGCCAATTGCGCCCCGGCAGACCTCGCGCTGCTGAGATCCCGGATAACCCGCTTCGCGGCTTTCCGGGATGAAACCCTTCTTGGAACGCGAGCAATAAAGGACGCAGCTACCCCTCGCCGGCGTAGTCCGCGCGGAGCTGTTGCTTGTCGATCTTGCCGGTGGGCGCCAGGGGCATGGCGGCGATCTGGATGATGCGGTCGGGCAGCCACCAGTCGGCGACCTTGCCGCGCAGGGCGCCCCGCAAGGCGTCGTCGTGCAGGGTCTCGCCCTGGCGCGGCTCGACGATCAGCACCGGGCGCTCGCCCCATTTCGCGTCCGCCCGGCCGATCACCGCGACCTGCGCGACGCCCGGCAGCTGGCCCACGATGTCCTCGATCTCGGCCGGGTTGATCCACTCGCCGCCGGACTTGATCAGGTCCTTCGAGCGGCCGCGGATGGTCAGGTTGCCGGCGTCGTCGAGGCTGGCAAGGTCGCCGGTGTCGAAATAGCCCTCGGCGTCGAGCGCGTCTTCGGCCGCCTTGAAATAGCGGTCGACGACGCTGGCGCCCTTCACCTTCAGGTGGCCGACGACGCCCCGCTGCTCAGGCAGGGTCGCGCCATCTGCGCCGGTGAGCTTGAGGTCGAGGCCCATCGCCGGACGGCCGCTGCCGATGGCGCCGCCCTGCGGCGCATCCCTCGGCGCGATCGTGCCCAGCGGCGAGAGCTCGGTCATGCCCCAGCTGGTCTGCACCTTGGCGCCGAAGCCCTGCTCCATGCGGCGGATCAGGGAGTCGGGGCAGCTGGAGCCGCCGATGATCACGCGCTGCAGGTCGGGCAGGTCGCCGCCGGTGGCCGCCAGGTGGTCGAGCACGCCCAGCCACACCGTTTGCACACCAACCGCGACGGTCACGGCCTCGTCGCGCATCAGCCGGGCCAGGCTCGCGCCATCGGCCTGGCGGCCGGGCAGCACCAGCTTGGCCCCGACCGCCGGCGCGGCAAAGGGCAGGCCCCAGCCGTTGGCGTGGAACATCGGCACTGCGAGCAGCAGCACATCACCGCCGCCGATCGCCATGGCGTCGGCCTGCAGGGCGCGCAGGGTGTGCAGGTAGTTGGAGCGGTGGGCATAGAGCACGCCCTTCGGGGCGCCGGTGGTGCCGGAGGTGTAGCAGAGCCCGGCCGGCGCGTTCTCGTCGAAGCCGCCCCAGGCCGCCGCCGCGCCACGCTCGGCCAGCAGCGCCTCGTAGGACCAGACGGAGACGCCGCCGAGGTCTGGGAAGCTCGCCACGGCGCCCAGCACGATGACGTGCTCGAGCCCTGGACACAGCGGCGCGAGCGCCGCCAGCAGGGGCGCCAGGTCCGCAGAGACGGCGAGCACCCGGTCCTCGGCCTCGCCCACCATGGCCGCCAGGTGGGCCGCGGTCAGGCGCGGGTTGAGGGTGTGGCAGACGAGGCCGGCGCCCATCGCCGCGAAATAGATTTCGAGGTGGGCCTGGCTGTTCCAGGCCAGGGTCGCGATGCGGTCGCCGAATTTCAGGCCCAGCGACGCCAGCGCGCCGGAGAGCCGGTTGCTGCGCGCCCTCAGCGGCGCATAACCGATGCGCTCCACCGCGCCTTCGCCCACCGCCGTGACGACCTCGCGCTCGCCCGACCATTTGGCCGCGTGGTCGAGGAACTTGTCGACGGTGAGGCCGTAGGACTGCATCGCGGGTGATGAGACTTCATCGAAGCGGGAAGAAAGGACCGGCCGCTCCGCGCGGAGGCGAAGCGGCCGGCCAGTCGAGGAAACTAGAAGGTCTTCATCACGCTGATGCCGTATTGCTCCGGCGCACCCGCGAGGCGGATCGGCGAGAGCAGGGCGCCGATATAGTGGTCGTCGAGCAGGTTCGTGCCGTAGAGCGTGGTGGTGAAGGTGCCGTGCTTCCACGCCAGCGACGCATTCAGGATCTTGCGCGGCCCGAGATAGTCACCGGCGGCGACGTTGTCGAACAGCGTGCCCCACTGATGCGAGATGTAGCTGAAGCTGAGCGACGGGGTCAGCGTGTCGTCGTTGGCGAGCACGTAGTTGTACGAGGCGCCGAAGTTGAAGGTGAAGTCGGGCGCGTAGGTCTGCGGGTGGCCGCCCAGGTTGATGCAGAGGGGGGTGGCGGGACCGGTCTTTTCGTCGCACGGCGCGGTGCTGGTGCCCACCCGCGGATCCTCGGTGAAGAAGGTCCCGAGCTCGCTGTGTTCGATGCCAAGGCCGGCGTCGAGCGAGAACTGGCCGAAGACGGCCTGCGCCGAGGCTTCGAAACCATAGAGCTTCGTCGGGCTGGGGTTGTTCAGCTCGGTCGACTGCACCGGGTTGTTCGGGATCGGGACGATAACCTGGAAGTTGTCGAAGTTGTTATAGTAGAAGCCCAGCTGAGTACGCAGGTGGTTGTGGAACAAGGTCGACTTCCAGCCGATCTCATAGTCGGTCACGTACTCCTGCTTGTACGGCGGCGGAATATATCCGGGTGGGGCCGAACCGCCGCCAAAGTAGGACGCGGTATTCAGGCCGCCCGGCTTGGCGCCCGTGGCGACGAAAGCATAGAGGAAGTTGTCGCGGTTGACGTTCCAGTTGAGCGCCACCTTGCCGGTGAAGTTCTGGTCCGAATAGGTCTCGTTCTGGTGGAAGCTGTAGCCGAAGGGGACGTACTCCGGCACCAGATAGTTGACCCGGTTATAGGTGCTCCACTTCGAGTAGCGCCCGCCCACCTGCAGCTGGAAGCCAGCCGGCAGGTTGAAGCTGACCTGGCCGAACCCCGAGGCCGTGTAGGTGTGGTTGACCCCGTTCAGCTCCTCGTCGACGCCGCCAAAGGGCACGGCGATGTCGAAGCGACCGACCGGGAAGGCGTAGTTGTTCTGGTCGTAATAGGCGCCGGCGACCCAGGTGATGGGTTTGTTGGCCGGCGAGATGATGTTGAACTCTTCCGACCACAGAATCTCGCCCACCGACTCGTTGATCGAATAGTTGGGCGCCGGCAGGTCGGTGCCGTCGATGTCGCCCTGCCAGGTGGACTTGCCCTGCTGGTAGCCTGACACCGAGCGGAAGTCGTAGCCCTCGGGGTTGGTGTAATCGACCTGCAGGATCGAGCGCACGAACACGTCGCCGGCGTCCTGGTGTCCGTTGTTGGCGAACGAGAACAGGCTGTTGGTTGGGTTCACCTTGCCGGTCAGCGGGTTGATGATGGCGTCGCCGAAGTAGTTGCCATTGTAGAGGTAGTCGTAGTCGGTCTTCCACAGGATCTTCAGCGAATCGGTCGGCGTCCACAGCACCGACAGGCGCCCGCTGCCCCACTTCGGATTGGGATCGCCGGTCCAGGGGCCGGTGACGTGGTAGAAGCTGCTGCGGCTGTCGACGTTGAACGCCACCCGCGCCGCCAGCTGATCGCTGATCGGCAGGTTGATCGCACCCTGCGCGCCCACGTCGTCGTAGTTGCCGTAGTGGCCCATCCCGTAGCCATCGTAGCCGCCGCCGATCACCGGGTTCTGGGTCGTGACGAGCACGGCGCCGCCGGTGGCGTTCTGGCCGCTGAAGGTGCCCTGCGGCCCGCGCAGCACCTCGACGTCGGCGATGTCGAAGTAGGGTTCCTCCTGGAAATAGCCGGGGAAGGTGGCCACGCCATCGCGGTAGGTGATGACGCCGGTGGAGGTCTGTGTGTTGTGTTCGCCCTTGCCGATGCCGCGGATGTCGAAGTCGTTGCCCTGGCCGAAGTTGTCGACCGTCAGCGACGGGGCGACGAACTGCAGCTGGTCGACGGTGAAGACGCCGCGTTTCACGAGGTCGGCGCCGGTCATCACCGTGGCCGCGATCGGGGTCTTTTGCAGCACGGTGGTGCGCCGCTCGGCGGTGACGACCAGTTCCTGGACGACGGATGAGTCGACCGCCGCGCCATGGGCGGCCGGTGCTGTGGTCTGGGCGGCGGCGACCCCGCCGAAGGCCAAGGCGAGCGCGGACGTGCTCAGCCACAAAGCGTGGATTTTCATGTTCCTCCCCATGCCCAAGGCCGGCTCGCGACCGTCGGTGCGTGGCGAAGCTGAAGTAGGCTAGTTATCATGTCAATGCGCATTCACGCCTGAGTGAATATCTTGCAGACACCGTTGCGCGGGCGCCGCGGCGGCCGCTAACCCCGTTCGCCGCGTCGCTGCGTAGTCCCTCCTTGCAAGCTCAAGGAGACGTGCACGGTGACGACACATTCGACGAAGACGGCAGTTCAGGCGGCAGCTGTCGGCCTGGCGATCATGGGGCTCGCCGGCGCGGCGCGGGCCCAGGATCCGGTGGAGCTGCGGGTGGTCGACCGCAACACTGGCCACGTGCTGCGCACCTGGAGCCACGACGGGCGCCTGTATGTCGCCGGCCAGCCGGGCGGGCGCTACAGCCTGCGCGTCATCAACCACACCGACGGCCGGGTGCTGGTGGTGATGTCGGTCGACGGAGTCAACATCCTCACCGGCGAGACGGCGGGCTACGACCAGCGCGGCTACATCTTCGGCGCCCACGAGATCTACGACGTGACCGGGTGGCGCAAGTCAAACACCCAGGTCGCCGCCTTCACCTTCGCGCCGTTGCCGCAGTCCTACGCCGCGCGCACCGGCCGCCCGGCCAACGTCGGGGTGATCGGCATGGCGGTGTTCAACGAGCGCGTCGCTCCGCCGCCGGAACCGGAGGCGTCGGAGGACCGGCGCTACAACGAGCAGTCGCCCGACGGGCTCGCTGGCGCCCCGCAACCGCCGCCGGCGCCGTCGGCGCGCGCCGCGCCAACCGACCAGGCGGCGGCTGCCGCGACCGCGCGCGGCTATGCCGGCATCGCCCCGCCGGCGCCTCGCGACGAGCGGCTGGGCACCGGGCACGGCGCGCGCGAATGGTCGGTGGTCAACATCGTCAGCTTCGAGCGCGCGACGCCCTACCCGCAGTTCGTGCGCCAGATCGCGTACGACACCTACGCCAACCTGGTGGCCAGCGGCGTCATCCCGCCGCCGGACTACGATGAACACCGGCCGAGGCCGTTTCCCACCACGCCGGACGGCGCGGGCTACGTGCCCGACCCGCCGGAGTGAGCGCCAGGGCGAGCGCTGGAGCCAAAGCGTAGGTGCGCGCGGCGGCGGAGGCGCTAGACTGGACCTGATGGAACCGGGTCCCGCGGATGACGCTGATCTGCTGCGCGCCCACGCCGCCGGCGATCCGCACGCCTTCGCGCGGCTCTACGACCGCTACGACCGGCCATGCTTCCAGTTCATTCGCCGGATGCTGGGCGCGGGCCAGGCCGACGCGGCCGAGGACGTGCATCAGGAAACCTGGATGGCCATCTCCAGAAACGCCGCCGACTTCGATCCGGACAAGGCCAGCTTCCCGGCCTGGCTTTATACAATCGCGCGCCACAAGGTCTGGGACCACTTCCGCCGCCAGAAGGTCGCGCCGCTGGGGACGGGCGAGCCGGACGCGGCGTTGCTGGTCGCCGACCCGGGTCCGACGCCGCTCGACCATGTGGTGTCGCGCCAGCTGGCCGAGAAGCTGGTCACGGCGGTCGAGGCGCTGCCGGTCGAGCAGCGCGGCGCCTTCGTGATGTTCGCCCACGTGGGGCTCTCGCTGGAGGAGATCGCGCAGGCCACCGGCGTCGCCGTGGAAACCGCCAAGAGCCGGCTGCGCTACGCCCGCGCCAAGCTGCGCCAGGCGCTCGCCGGGGAAAGGTCGGCCCATGTCTGACAGCCACCTTCCCGATGACGCCCCCGATCCCGTCGATGCGGCCTATGCGCAGGCCGAAGCGATGCTGAGCGACGACGCGGCCCGCGCGGCGCGGCGCGAGCGGGTGCTGGCCGCCGTGGCGCGCGATGTGGCGGCGCCGGCGGCGCGCCGCCGGCCGCCGCGCTATGGCGTCTGGCTGGCGGCGGCCTGCGTCGTGGGGCTGAGCCTCGTCGTGGTGACGCAGATCCCGTCGCCGTTCACGCCGCGCCGTGCGACGCCGCCGGTCGCCCCGCCGCCGGCCTCCATTGCCGCTACGCCTGCCCCTGTTGCGCCGACCGCAGCGGCGCCCGCCCCCGTCTCCCCTATGGCTGCTTCTCCGGCCCTGGCGCCGCCGATCAAGGCCGCGCCGAGCCCGCTGCCGCCGCCCGCGCAAGCGCCGATCGTGCAGCGGCTGGCGCCGGCGCCCCCACCGCCGACCAGCCAGGCTGAGCAAGCAGAGCAGCAGGCGCAGGCCGCGTCACGCGACATGGTTCCCGCCCCGCCGCCGCCGCCGCCACCCCCTCCGCCGCCCGTGCAGGCTGAGCGCCGGGCGTTTCGCGCCTCACCCGCGCCGCCGGCCCCGGCGGGCGTCACCACCACCGAGCGCACGTCGCCGGCGCGCGGCGCGAACGCCTCCGGCTATGCCACGGACGGCCTTGAGGGAGGCGTGCAGGACCAGGCGAACCAGGCCGCCCGCGCCGCCACCATCGTGCAGCCGGACCGGGGCGCTGCGCTGCGCGCGGCCGCGGCCGATGGCCGGGCCGCCGAAGTTGAAACGCTGCTGGCCCAGGGAACGCCGGTCGACGCCGCGGACGCCGAGGGAGACACCGCGCTGATGAAGAGCGTCCTGGCGGGCCAGCCGGGCGTCGCCGCCGTGCTGCGCCGCCATGGCGCCAGTCTGGATCGCCGCAATCATGCCGGCGAGAGCGCCCGCGACCTGGCGGCGCGGCGGGGCGACGCCGCGCTCAACCAGGCCCTCGGCCTCGCCCCCTGAGTCGCGGGTCAGTGGCCGATGGTGGCCAGCATGCCGACTGCGGCGGCGGCCATCACCGCGGTCGCGGCCCAGCCGACCAGCTTCAGGCCGCGCGTCAGGGTGAAGCGGCCCATCACGTCGGTGCGGCTGGCCAGCAGCATCATCATCGCCATCACCGGCACGGCCACCACGCCGTTGATCACCGCGCTCCAGAACAGCGCCTTGATCGGGTCGATCGGGGTGAAGTTGAAGCCGGCGCCCACCACCGTGGCGACGGCGATGGTGACGTAGAAGGCGCGCGCCCGGCCGAATTTGCGGGCCAGTCCCACGTGCCAGCCGAACGCCTCGCCGGTGGCGTAGGCGGCCGATCCAGCCAGCACGGGCACGGCGAGCAGGCCCGTCCCGACGATCCCGAGCGCGAAGACGGCGAAGGCGAAGTCGCCCGCGATCGGCTTCAGCGCCAGCGCGGCCTGGGCGGAGGTCTGAATGTTGGTGACGCCGTGGGCGTTGAGCGTGGCGGCCGTCGTGATGACGATGAAGAGCGCCACCACATTGGAGAGGCCCATCCCCAGGTAGGTGTCGAGGCGGATGCGGGCGAACTCCTTCCTGGCCTGGCGGGGCGCGCGGGCCAGCGGCTTGGCGCCGTCCTTCTCCTTCACCTCCTCGACCTCCTCCTCGGCCTGCCAGAAGAACAGGTAGGGGCTGATCGTCGTCCCCAGGATCGCCACCAGGGCGGTCAGGTAGTCGGAGCTGAAGCTGATCTTCGGCGCGACCAGATGCAGGGCCAACGACCCCCAATCGACGTGGACCACGAAGGCGACGGCGACGTAGGCGAGGAGCGCCAGCGTCAGCCACTTCAGCACGAAGACATAGCGCGCGTACTTTACGAACACCTCGAGCAGCACCGAGACCGCGCCGAAGAGCGCGACGTAGAGCAGTTGCGGGCCGCCGATCACCAGCTTCAGGCCGGCCGCCATGGCCCCCAGATCGGCGCCCAGGTTGATGGTGTTGGCGATCAGCAGCAGGCCGACAAGCCCGGCCAGCACGCTGCGCGGATAGTGCGCCTTGAGATTGCCGGCGATCCCCTTGCCCGTGACCCGGCCGATCCTGGCGCTGATCTCCTGGATCGCGCACATCAGGGGCCAGCTGAGCAGCAGCACCCAGCCCATGTTGTAGCCGAATTGGGCCCCGACCTGGGAATAGGTGGCGATGCCGCTGGGGTCGTCGTCCGAGGCGCCGGTGATCAAGCCGGGGCCAAGCACCTGCAGCAGCTTGGTCGCCTGCGGCTGGGCGTTCGCTTCGGCCGTGTCCGGACCGGGATGATCGGTCATGGGCGCCCCCGTTCGCCCTACTGAACGCGCGATCGGCAAAATCTATCCGGCCACGCTCGTTCGGCCAATCTTCGGACGCTTGACCGCCGCTAGGGCAGGGCGGGCCGGTGCGGCGCTGCCGCAGCATCGCCAGGAGAGCCGCCGTGACGTACGAGAAGATCAAAGTCGCCCGCGACGGGGCGGTCGCCATCATCAGCTTCGCCGACCCGGCGACGATGAACGCCGCCGGCGTCGATACCGCCGCCGAGCTGCTGCACGCCTTCCGCAACGCCAACCACGGCCCCGACAAGGCCCGCGCCATCGTGCTGACCGGCGAGGGCCGCGGCTTCTGCTCGGGCGCCAATCTCTCCGGCGGCGGCAGTGCGGGCGCCGGCGCCAATCTCGATGTCGACGGCAAGCCGGATGCCGGCTCGGCGTTGGAGACGGTCTACAATCCGCTGGTCACCTTCATCCGCGAGATGCCGACGCCGCTGGTGACCGCGGTCAATGGCGCGGCGGCCGGGGTCGGCTGCTCGCTGGCCCTGCTCGGCGACCTGATTGTGGCGGCCGAGAGCGCCTACTTCCTGCAGGCCTTCCGCCGCATCGGCCTGGTGCCGGACGGCGGCTCGACCTACCTGCTGCCGCGCATGATCGGCCGCGCCCGGGCGATGGAGATGATGCTGCTGGGCGAGCGCGTGCCGGCCCGGCAGGCACTGGAGTGGGGCCTGATCAACCGCGTGGCGCCCGACGCCGAGCTGATGGTCGAGGCGATGAAGCTGGCCCACGCCCTGGCCAGCGGCCCGGCCTCGATCGGTCAGACACGCCAGCTGGTCTGGGCGTCGCTGGAGAACGACTGGGCGGTGCAGCTGCATCACGAGCGGCTGGCCCAGCGCGAGGCCGGCAAGTCGAAAGACTTCGTCGAGGGGGTCTCGGCGTTCCTGCAGAAGCGCCCGGCCGCCTTCAGCGGCCAGTAGAAGAGCGCCCGGCCGCGATCAGCGGCCGGGCAGCCTCAAGCTACTCGAGCCGCAGATTGATCGCCGCGGCCTTGCCGGTGCGGCGGTCCTGCTCGATGTCGTAGGCCACCGCCTGGCCGTCGTTGAGCGTGCGCAGGCCCGCCCGTTCGACCGCCGAGATGTGGACGAAGACATCGCTGCCGCCATCGCTCGGCTGGATGAAGCCGAAGCCCTTGGTGGGATTGAACCACTTCACCACGCCGTTGCCCGAGCCGCTCGGCTCCCCGGGCGGCCGCCGCGCTGGCGCTCGGCCGCCGGAGTCCTGACGGCCATAGCCACCGCCGCCCGAGTCCTGACGACCATAGCCGCCGCCACCGCCGCGCGGCGGACCGCCTGGGCCTCGGTCCTGGTGCTGGCCGGCAGGGGCCGCGGCGATCATCTGCAGGTCGGACGCCGAGGGCTTGCCGGAGCGACGATCCTGCTCGACTTCGAACTCGACTTCGTCGCCTTCGTTCAGCCCGTCCAGCCCCGCGCGTTCGACCGCCGAGACGTGCACGAACACGTCGTTGCCGCCCGTGTCGGGCGCGATGAAGCCAAAGCCCTTGGCCGCGTTGAAAAACTTTACCTTCCCGGTCGGCATCAGCCCCTCCGCACGCTTGTTCTATAGTTTAGGGGCTGGCAGTGACGCATGGCTAGCCTCAAGTCCTCTCTAACGTGGCGAGCCGCCAGAGCGCCAGTGGCTAGCCGGCCGCCCGATAGCGGATCGGCATGCTTTTCGGCCCTGAAATGAAGTTCGAGGGCAGCCACTCGGGCTCGGAGGCCAATTCGAAGCCATCCAGCCGGGTCAGCACCTCGCGCAGCATGGCGTCGATTTCGATCTTGGCGATGTGCTGGCCCAGGCACACGTGCGGGCCGGCGCCGAAGGCCAGGTGCCCATCTTCCATCGGCCGGGCGAGGTCGAGGGTGTCGGGGTGGTCGAACCGCGCCGGGTCGCGATTGGCCGCGCCGAAGTACATCACCACCTTGTCGCCGGCCTTGATCTTCGCCCCATTCAGCTCGGCGTCGTGCCTGGCGGTGCGGCGCATGTAGACGACGGGGCTGGTCCAGCGCAGCAGCTCGTCGCGGGCGGCGGGCAGGCGAGCATCGAGGTCCTGCGTCAGCCAGGCCAGCTGGTCCGGCCGCTGCATCAGCGCCAGCAGGCCGCCGGAGAGCAGGTTGCGCGTGGTGTCGCCGCCGGCATCGACCAGCAGCAGGAAGAACAGCAGGAACTCCACGTCCTCCAGTCGCCGCCCGTCCATCTCGGCGGCCAGCAGCTTGGAAGCGAGGTCGTCGCCCGGCTTGGCGCGCTTGGCGGCGATGACGCGCGAGCCGTACTCGAACATCTTGGCCACCGCCTGGCCGCCGGCGCCCGGCGGCAGCGCCTCGGGCGCGGTGTGGATCGTCTCGGTCAGCTTGTAGAGTTCGCGCCCGTCGTCGAGCGGCAGGCCCATCAGCTCGGCGATGACGAACGACGGCATCTCGCCGGCGATGTCCGCCACGAAGTCGCACTCGCCCTTGGCTGCCACCGCATCGACGATCTGCCGCGCCAGGGCCGCGATCCGCTCGCCCCGCAGCCGGGCCGAGGGCAGGGTGAACTCCTGGCGGATCAGCTTGCGGAACCCCGCGTGCTCCGGCGGGTCCATCATCAGCATCATCTTGTAGGGGCCGATGCCGCCCCCGCCCGGCTGGCCGGCCGCCGGGTCGGCGATCATGATGGTGGGTTCGCTCGAATAGGTCTGGAAGTCGCGGTCGACGGTCCAGACGTCCTCGTAGCGGGTCACGGCCCAATAACCGCGCCCGCCAGGCTCCTCGTGCCAGTGTACCGGGTCGTTCTCGCGCAGCCAGCGGAACTGGTCGTGCGGCTGGCCGCCGATGAAACTCGCGGGGGAAAGCAGATCGATATGCATCTTAGGCAAGCCTCCCGTCGTAGCGGCCACCCTACAACCCGCCGGGGCGAGCGCCCACCGTCACCCCACGTCAAGCCGGCCATGCGCCCGTCGGTTGAGCGCAAATGTAAAAAAGGTACACAGCGACGTTTCGCCGCCCTCGGGAATGCGACCTGGCGGCGTAAGATCGCCGGTGGCGAAAGGCAGGTCCTTGCTAGATCTCAGCAGGCTCGACCTTCCGGCGCGGCTGGCGCCGGGACTGCCGCCCTGGGCGGGCGAGCTGGTCACGGCGATGTTGTGCCTGACGGTGATCGGGATCGCCCGCCTCATCATCGACGCCTTGGCGCCCGGCGTCGCCCCCTTCATCCTGCTCTTCCCCGCCACCCTGGTGGCGACCCTGATGGGCGGCTGGCGCGCCGGCGCCCTGACCCTGACGGTCTCCGAACTGGCGGCCTGGTACTACGCCATCTTGCCGCGCGGGTTCGCCTTCAAGGGCGAGGCGCAGCCGGTGAACCTGGTGGTCATCCTGCTGGCCGGCGTGGCGATCGTGGCGGCGGCGCAGGTCTTCCGCACGGCGGCGCGGCGCGAGACCGAGACGCGCGGGGCCAAGATCCAGGAACGCGACCTGATGCTGCGCGAGCTCGAGCATCGGATGAAGAACAACTTCCAGACCGTCGCCAGCCTGATCGAGATGCAACTGCGCCGCGCCTCCGACGAGCCGGCCAAGCAGGCGCTGCGCGAGGCGCTGGGCCGGGTGGTCAGCGTGTCCAACGCCCACCGCAACCTCTACGCCCCCGGCCACGACGTGCGCGCCGTCGACATGTGCGTCTATCTGCAGGATCTCTGCGCCAACCTGTCCGACGCCCTCTTCCTCGGTGAACTGGTGGCGCTGAAGTGCGAGGCCGACCCCGCCGCCCTCGACCGCGACCGCGCCGTCGCCGTTGGCCTGATCGTCAACGAGCTGGTTACCAACGCCGCCAAGCACGCCTTCGCCGATGGCCGCCCGGGCCAGATCGAAGTGGTCTTCAAGAGCGATGCGCACGGCTACAAGCTGGTCGTGGAAGACGATGGCAAGGGCCTCCCCGCCGACTTCGCCACCCAGCGCCAGGGCCTCGGCCGCGGCCTGATCGAAGCCTTCACCCGCCAGGCCGG
>DATAVF010000325.1:0-9390 GCA_036267835.1 Caulobacteraceae bacterium
GAAGAAGCCGCCTTCCGCGGCTACACCACCGTCGACCCGGCCACCGTGCTGACCACCCACCTGACCGAGATCCTCAAGGACAACATGGCCGACCTGCTCTCCTACGCGGAGGTGCAGAAGCTGCTGAAGGACCTCTCGGCCGAGGAAAAGAAGCTGGTCGAAGATCTGATCCCCGCGGTCTCCACCGCCTCGACGGTGCAGCGCGTGCTGCAATCGCTGCTGCGCGAACGCGTCTCGATCCGCGACCTGCCGACCATCCTGGAAGGCATCGCCGAAGCCGCCCCCCACACCGCCTCGCTGGTCGGCCTGGTCGAACAGGTCCGCGGCCGCCTCGGCCGCCAGATCTGCTGGGCCAACCGCAGCGAAGACGGCGCCCTGCCCATCATCACCCTCAGCCCCGACTGGGAAAACAACTTCGCCGAAGCCCTGATCGGCAACGGCGACGACAAGCAACTCGCCCTCGCCCCCTCCAAGCTGCAGGAATTCATCCGCTCCGTGCGCGAGACGTTCGAGCGCGCGGCGCTGCAGGGCGAAAGCCCGGTGCTGCTGACCAGCCCCCTGGTGCGCCCCTACATCCGCTCGATCGTGGAGCGCTTCCGCGGGCAGACGGTGGTGCTGAGCCAGAACGAGATCCATCCGCGGGCGCGCTTGAAGACGCTGGGGTCGATTTAGCGTGATGCCTGCTCACCGGTTCCGCCCTGTGACAACTCGACTGTTCGTGACTCTGCCCCGGCGCAGGGCAAAGAGACCCGGCCCACAACCCGCGCCCTTCACTCATGGCGCGAAAGGCAGCCTGCATAGCGGCTGTCATAAATCGATAGGCCAGCCAAGGAGGGTTACCGATTATCAGGTCAACCTTGTTGCCGGGCAGTGAGAGCCACATCGGACGCGCCAAGTTGCGGACGTAGTAGCCCCAAATGTGATCGCGCCCCTCGTCGTGGAGCCGGCACATCGTCCTGAAGGTGGTTTCAATGATGGGGCGTTCAGCTTCGGAAATCGCGTATCTCTGAAAGGCCGAGGCTAACGACGGAACAGTACCCTTTGGCCGGCGCGTCGCGGCTCGACGCGCCAACTCGTTCACGAGCTGATCAAACCGCGCCGCGTCCTGCAGCAGGCCGGAGGGGAACCGAAGATCAGCTGCAAATAGGTCCTGGCTATCGTCCACTCGAACAACGAGATTTCCTGCTGCCCATAGGTCGAGGCCCTGTTCTTGCCATTGGAGGGAGTCTCCGAGGTACACCGGTATCTGGATCGCCCTCCGCGTTGGGTCGATTAAACGAGAACGCCCGATCGCCAAAAGGTAGGTCACCCTAGCTAGGGTGACGGCGACGGGGTGAAGGTCCATACCCAGGACGTGACTTGTCGCCCCTTCAATTATGTCGGGGAGCGGAACACTCTCCGCCTCTGCGGCGGCTATATAGGAGCGTACTGCGTGAAACAGGAAAGTGCCTGAGCCGCAAGCAGGGTCCAAGACTCTTGTGTGTAGCGGGTCGGTGAGACTGTCCTCCACCATGGCCTCGGCGAGCCAGTCTGGGGTGTAGTACTCGCCAAGACGTTTTCTCGTAGCCGCTCCAATTATACTCTCATAGAGAACTTTGAGAACGTCTTGCTCAACTGCGCTCCAGTCAAACCGCGCCAAGCGACGCGCGAGCGTTCGAATGAATATTTCACCGCCATCAACCTCGACGACCCAGTCGAAGAAATCCGGCTCTACCACCCCATAGATGCCGCTTTCGTCGAACCGCTGTCCTGAAAGCAGTGCTAGCGGCGAAATTGATTGAACCGGCAGGCCGAGAACTGCGTGAGCAATGATCTCGGCGGAATTCACAAGCAACGTGTGCTCAATGAAAAGGTCGTCAGTGTCTTCGAATTGTGTGCCTAGAGCTGAGGTCAGCAGTCGCGACCAAAGTTGACGCTTCATCTGAACTGTTGGTTCACTACGGTGGCGATCGTAAATCGCGCTCAGCGTGGCACGGTCCAGAGCGTAAGCGCTGCTCGTCGCCCCCAAACGGCTTTCGATTGCAAAGGCAGTTGGGATAATAGCGTGTGTTGTCGCGAGCACGCCTTCAATCCACACAATCAGTCGGTCTAAATCTGAAGTTTTCTGGAGCGTGAATTCCGCGACCTGCACGAGTTCACCGCGAATAAGGTCGTAGCAAATCCAATCTACGCCGTCGGTAAGTACACCGACGTATCTGTGGCCGCTTTGCTCCCTCCGGGCAGTCACATACCCCCCAAGCTGATCAACCGCCTCCGCTTTGACACGACCACGACGTAAATCGCGTTTTACTTCAATGACGGTCGATCCGACCTCGATATCGATCCGCCGACGGTCGCCTAACGGCGACTCAAGCATGACCACTTGATGCTCATCCAGATCAAGCGGAGCCGTAAGAATGAACTGGCGGATGTCCGCTTGGATGTCAGCCTCTGTTCGCTGACCGCCGCGCGACAGAAGCCGATCGAGTAGCTCGTTCAAGAGGTAAAGTTCGCTCTACCGTAGGGATGGGTGTTTCGAGAGAATCGTTTCCAATCTTGGACCATTCGCTGCGAACTCCACCAGCCAAGATCTCTCCTGCATAGGATTACGGGATAAGGCGACCGGAGACCGTTTAACAGCCGACGGAACCGACCGGAGAATGCGGGAAAGAATGAGCGGAAAGGGGTCAGAGTGATTTTCATCCCGGCTACGTCCCCCTCGACTCGTCGGACGGAAGGGCGCGGCCGTGAATCGTCTCTGCGCCTTTAGCTTGGGGTGTAGCCGCCGTTGGCGACGAAATGCCCCTGCAACAATCACCGGCCGATATTCTTCTCGGACGCGGATCGGCGTTACTTCCTGAGATTGACGAGCCATTGTTGAAACCCGAGGCGCTTGCGGCGATGTCCGCGCTGCTCGCCGCAGCTACTGTCCTGGCCGCCTGCGGCGGGTCGCCGCCGCCCGCGACGCAGACGGCCCAGGCAAACGCACCGGCGCAGGCGGGCCCGGCGCCGGCGAGCGCCCCCAACCAGGCCGCCGCTCAGGGCGGGCCCAGCATCGTGGGGGCGTGGAGCGGGCAGAGCCCCGCGCAGGGCGGGATGGCGCGGGGCGCCGACCTCTACAATGCCGATGGGTCGTTCGTGTCGGTGATGCAGCTGCCCAACGGGACCATCGAGCGCGTGTGGGGGCTCTACCAGGCCACGCCGCAATCGGCGAACCAGCTGAGCGTGCAGTTCCAGGTGCAGGGATACCTGCCAACGCAGATCTGCGCCCAGGCGCCGGGCTTTGCCGTGCAGTGCAACCCGACCCCGCCGCCGTCGCCGGGCACGCAGACCGTTGTGCTGACGTCGCCCACATCGCTGCAGGTCAACGGGACCACGATGCAGCGGGACAACGCGCCCGCCCTGCTGCAGGTGAACGTGCCCCAGCAGCTGGTGCTGAACGCTCAAGCCCCGACGCAGCCTAACATCCCCCAACCAGTGGCGCCCGGCGGCGCGCGCTACAACTCGGCCCCGGCCCAGAACTTCATCAACGGCTACATGCGCGGCTGCACCCAGGACGCGCAGGGCCGCTGGGTCGGCTGCCAGCAATAGGCGCGCGGCGGCGCACGACCTCGCTGAAGCGCGTCTTGGCGTCGTGCAAGCGCCAGCCGGATTCGGGGTCCAGGGGCTTGGCGCTCGGGCTGATCGGGGTACGGTAGCGTTCACCGCACGCCGGCGGAGGCAGCTGGCGTCCTCGGCGAGGAGGGAAGAATGATACATTTCATCGTGTGGATCGTCGTCTCGGGCATTGCCGGCTTCGTCGCCAGCAAGGTGATCAACAAGAGCGGGTCCGGGCTCTTGATGGACATTGCGCTCGGCATCGTCGGAGGCTTTGTCGGCGGCTTCATCGTCAGCCACGTGCCAGCCCTCGCCAGTCTCGGCGGCCGCACCGGCATGGGCGGATTCATCGTCGAGGTGATCGTCGCGATCCTCGGCGCCATGCTGGTGATCTGGCTCTGGAACCTGCTCTTCCGCCAGCGCAGGAGTTGACCGGGCCGACCCGGAAGTAGTGGGCGCGAAAATGAGGGTTGCCGCAGGTGCTCTGCTCGCCCTATCGCTCGGCGTCAGCGCGGCCTCAGCCACTGACATCAATGCGCCGCTGGACACCCGGCCGACCATCGCCACCGAGATGCACCGGGGCTGGGAAGCCGTCGACAAGTGCGATGCCGCCAGCCTGCCGCCAGTGGAGTACGTGGGCTGCGTTATAGACCTGCAAAAGGTCGAGGACGCGCGCCTGGCCGATTCGCGGGCTTTCGATTTGGGGACGGAGCTTGCCGAGTGGGCGAACCTGGATCGGAAGGTCGAGGTGGACAAGACGCTACCTGAGAACAGGTTCGCTGCGGCGGAACTGCCTGAGGCCCTTCAATGGGCGGCCATGAGTTTCGGCGTGGTGCGTCACACTTAGCAGCACCTCGGATTGACTGACGATCAGGTGTTGGGCGTCGGAACGGGCTCTCTGGCGGATGCCCTTCGTGATCTCTCCCAGGGTCACCACGCTGAGGAACACCTGGTCCGGATCGGCCGACCGCAGCCAGGCCACCGCCTCGGGGCAGCCGCGCCGGGCTTCGGAGAGCACGTTCGATGGAGGAACCTCAACATCTCTCCGGCGTCGCTCGACACCTCGGGTGTCTTCGACCCGACCATCGTCGGTTTTCGGCGGGCGGCGCCATCGACTTCCAAGGCGTGGTCAGCAGCGCGACCATCTTCGACGGAGTGCTGACACTCACGAACGGCACGACGACGGTCGCAGAGTTCCATCTCGCCGGAAATTACGCTGGCGCGACCTTCTCGACCCAGCTCCAGAGCGGTGTCACCGAGATCACGGTCGGCGACGTCGTTCCATCGGCGCCCGACGACATCAACGGCGATGGGATGAGTGAACTTCTGTTCGGTCAGACCAACGGCACGCTGGCCGAATGGCTGATGAGCGGCACGTCGATCATCGGCGGCGGAGATATCGGCAATCCAGGCGGGACGTGGAGCTTCGCCGGCATTGGCGACTACAACGGCGATGGCCACGCCGAGTCGGCTTCCGACAGGGTCGTTTCGCGAGAAGGCCGGCGCCGCGGGGGCTAGGGCGTTTGGGCGCCCACGGCGTGATTGACGATCGGCGCTGCCGGGTGGGCGCTCAGATAGGCCCAGAACGCCACTCCAGCCACGAGCGCGACGACGAGCGGGGCCCTGGTCAGCCAGGGGTTGCCGCCCGCCCTGCGCGGTTCGTGCGTTCTGATCAGCACCGAATTGTGGAACCCGGCGCCCTCCGCTTCAGACGGGGGTTTAGCCGAAAGCTGGTCGGACATGATGTCCTCCTGTGGTCACCTAGCTTGGGAACAAGCTACGCCCTCGCCACCGCGACGCAAGGAGTAATATCACTCCGGGATATGACCCCGTTCACGACGCCGGCTCGGTGGTCCATGAGGGCCCCGGGTCAACCGCGGGCGGCAGGTTTGAGTGCGAGGGGCACGTAGAACCGCTGTCCGGCGCGCGCCACAAGCAGGGGCACGCTGGTCCGACCGGCCGCCTCGGCGGCCGTAACCGCGGCCGATAGATCGGCGGACGACTCTACGCGGCGCAGTCCGGCGCGCAGGATGACGTCGCCCTGCTGAACCCCCTTGTCCGCCGCGTCGGAATTGGGCGAGACCCCTTGCACCAGGAGGCCGCCATCGGGATCCGGCGCCAGCTGCAGCCCAAGCAGCGACGGGGCGCCATCCGGGCTCTGGCCGCCGTCCTGGCCGTTCTGAGCCAAAGCCTGCTCCGACGGCCGCCGTCCGGACGTGAGGGTGAACTCGCGGGGCGCGTCATCCCGGAGCACCGTGAGTCGGACGGCGTCGCCCGGGTGGGTCAGCGCGACCTTCCGGGTCAGGTCCGAAGACGAGGCGACGACATCGCCATCGACGCTCGTGATCACGTCGCCGGAGCGCAACCCGGCGCGATCGGCGGGGCCCCCTGGCGTCAGCTGATCGACCAGGGCGCCCTTGACGTTATGCAGGCCGAGACTTTCGGCGAGCTCGGGCGAAACGGACTGGATGGTCGCGCCGATATAGCCGCGCGTCACCTGGCCGTTGGCGATCAGCTGCTGCGTCACCTGCGCGGCGACGTCGGCCGGAATGTCGAAGCCGATGCCGACCGAGCCCCCGGACGGGCTGAAGATGGCGGTATTGACCCCCACCACCCGGCCATCGACGTCGAAGGTCGGACCACCGGAGTTGCCGTGATTGATCGGCGCGTCGATCTGCATGTAATCGACATAGCTTGACCCGCTGACATTGGCCCGGCCGAGCGCCGAGACGATGCCTGCCGTCGCCGTGCCGCCGAGGCCGAACGGGTTGCCGACGGCAACGACCCAGTCGCCGACGCGCGGCTGGCCGCGATCCTCGAAGCTGACATAGCGGAATGGACCGCCGTCTACCTTGATCACCGCCAGATCGGTGGCTGGATCCGCGCCAACCACGTGCGCGGTGAGCGTGCGGTTGTCGTTGGTGACAACGGAAATCTTCTGCGCCCCCTGAACCACGTGGTTGTTGGTCACGATGTAGCCGTCGGGCGAGATGAAGAACCCCGACCCGGAAGCCTTGACCGGCTGCCCGCCTTGGCCGCCGGGCGTTTGAGGGATCATGAACTGAAAGCCGAAGGGGGAGTCCTTGCCGAACGGCCAGGCCTGAGACGGGTCGCTCATAGCGGCCGGGGCGAGCTGGGACTTCTCCGTCACATTGATCGACACGACCGCCGGTGCGACCTTAGCGACAATGTCGGCGAAGCTGCCGGGGGATCCCTGGCTGAGCTGCCGTCCCGGGGGATTAACCGGCCCGGCTGGGCCTTGGGCATGGGCAATATAGCCGGCGGCGCCGGCCAGCAGCATCGCCGATGCGCCGATCGCGGCGCCCGAAACGAAGGGGTTCTTCCTAGTCATCGATTTGATTTCCACTGAGAGAGACAAGAGCCGGCGCCGAGTCGGCGTTGTGGACAGCGGCGCGGGTGGTTCGGGGCCCCCCTTGGGTCACATCTGGGCGAGGAGGAGCGTCGCTTCATCGAGATTGCCATCGACCGGCCCGCCTCGCGGGGCCTTCTCCTGGCTGAGCGCCACCCTCCTGGCCCCGAGGCGTGGTTGCGAACGCCGCGGCACCAAGCGCTGCTATCGTGAGAAAACCGGGGCTGCATGCTCGTTCCAGTCCAATAAACATCCGGCTATGATACATATTCCTGAGGCTAGCCGTTCGGCCCCGCAGGCGAAGACTCGGCGAAACGGACGCTGAGCTGAACAGGGTTCGGGGATGGGTCGGTTAGCGTGACCTCGCCGACCGGCAGTCGCCAGGTCATTCGCACGCTCTGACGCTGGCCGTCGGCGGTGCGCAGTCGGTCACGGACCAGCGTCTTCGGGGCGCCAAAGCTTTGCTTCAACATCGCCGTGACGTCGTTGAAGGCGTCGATGGAGGTGCGGAAGTCGATCTCCCTCAGCCGCCCGCCGACGAACAGATAGCGCAGCCCGTTGGCTCTGAAGCGGCTGTCGAGGCGGAACGAATGCGGCAGCACGTAGTGACCGAACCGCGCGGCGTAATCGCAGGCAACGGAACCGGTTGCGCCGCTCCGCACGCCCAGGCTCAGGGCATGATCTGGCAAGGCGCGGCGGACTGGCGCGCACGTCGGGACAGCGGTCAGCCCCACCCCCGCTGGCGGACGCAGCGATTCCCACTCCGCCTGGCTCATGCCGAGCTTCGCGCCGTCGAACGCTAGCGGGGGAACCGTGGGACCGCCGGCGTCTGCGGACCCAGCGGCCAATGCCGCTCCCATCGCCAGGAGAACAAGGAGCGGGCAGACATGCATAAGGGTCGCGGCTCTGGACACGGCTCATTCAACAAGGCCGGCGGACGACTCTGCAGGCGACCGCCGAGGCGACCCGGCCAATGCCGCGATGCGCCATAACTATATCCTATAATGATATAGCTGGCCGATCCATCGCGCCGCCGTCCGGCTCACCGAAACGTGACACCCCCGCGGGCCGGCCAGCCGGGGAGACGAACACTCGACCGGCCGGCGCCCTAGTCGCTCGGGTAGATTCTCACGCTGCTGGCGACCGAGTCGGCGACGTGCTCTTTCGTGATCACGCCGACCACATCTTCGCCATGAGGTATGCCGGACCCCCGGACCACGACCGCCATGATCGCCGCCTTGCGCCACATCCGGTTGATCACATCGAAGGCGACCGTATCCTCACCCACCACGGTGAACTCGCGGCTTGCGACTTCGCCGAGGGTGACCCCGGTATTGGACCCGGCAAGGCCGCGTCGCAGGCCGGTGTTGACGCGAATGACCCCGTAGATGCGCCCCTTGTCGGTCACCACCACATGGCGCATGCGGCCCTCGGCGCCATGCTGCCGCAAGAACGCGTCGAAGCTCGATTGCCGGTCCAGCACGAGGACGTCGCTATCCATGACCTCCTTCGCCTTCTTGACCAGGAACATGTTGGCATGCCGGGCCTTGGGGATCGCCTGGCCGCGGCGCACCAGCTTGAGCGTGTAGATGGTCTCGCGCGAGAGCACCCGCCGCACGCCGACGCTCATGGCGACGGCCACGATCATCGGCATGATGATGTCGTAGCTGAGCGTCATCTCGAAGATCATCACCACGGCGGTCATCACCGCGCCGGTGCCGCCGCCGACCATCGAGCCCATGCCGACCATGGCAAAAGCAGGCACGCTCAGGTGGACCGGAAAGCCGAGCTGGTTCAGCAGCGAGGCAAAGGCGCCTCCGAGCGTCGCCCCCATGAACAGCGATGGCGAGAAGATGCCCCCAGACGATCCGGACCCCAGGCTAAGCGAAGTCGCGAGCAGCTTCGCCCCGAACAGCAGCCCGAGAAACCAGAACAGCGTCATCTTGCCGGTCAGGATCTGCTGAACGGTGGCGTAGCCCACGCCATCGACGAAGTACTGGCCGAAGCCGAGGAAGAGGCCATACATCAAGAGCCCCATCATCAGCATGCCAATGATGTGCCGCAGGTAGCGCGAGCCGATCTTGTCGAAGATGTCCTCCAGCAAGTGCAGTCCGCGTACGAAGCCTGCGGCCGCGGCGCCGGTGACCGCGCCCAGGACGGCATAGAGCGCCAGCACGATGATCGCGCCCGCATCCGCGCTCATCGGAGCCAGCTGCGGCACCAGGAATGCCGGTTGATCGCCGATGAACCAGCGCCCGATGAAGGTCGCCGCCCCGGTCGCGATCGCGACCGGCAGGAAGGTGCCGACGCTGACCTCGGGCAACATCAGCTCGATCGCGAACATCACCCCGCCGATCGGCGTATTGAAGGTGGCGGCGATGCCCGCGCCGGCGCCGGCGGCCACCAGGGCGATCCTCTGGCTGACCGGCATCCGGATGATCTGG
>DATAVF010000326.1:0-2988 GCA_036267835.1 Caulobacteraceae bacterium
CGGCCGCCTTCGAGCCGGCGAGCCCAGCCCTGCTCGAAAATGCGCCCAAGCAGCGCCTTGCCGAGCGAGCCGGCGAGGTGGCTGCGGCGGACGCTCCAGTCGAGGCAGGCCCTGCAGACCGGGCGGCGTCCATCTTCCAGTGCGACTTCGGCGATGCCGAACGCCCGCACGAAGCTCGCACCTGGCTCGGTGAGACTGAGCGCGCCGCCGCGGTCTTCGATCGCGCCACGGGCAACGAGGGCGTCCAGCATGGCGACGCCCATGTCGCCGGCGAGGTGGTCGTAGCAGACCCGGGCGCGGCGCAGAGCCGGGTCGCGCGGCCCCGGCCGGGTGCGGCGATGCCCGGCGGCGGCGGCGAGGCCGGCCAGGCTCTCCATCAGCTCGGCGACCTCCGGTCCGGCCAGCGCATAGTAGACGCACCGTCCCTGCCGGCGCTGGGTCACCAGCGCCCCGTCGGTGAGCTTGGCCAGGTGCGACGACGCAGTCTGCGGCGTGATCGCGGCTTCGCGCGCCAGTTCGCCGGCGGTCAGCGCCTCGCCGCTCATCAGCGCGGTCAGCATGTGGGTGCGCGCCGGATCGCCCAGCAGGGCGCCGATGCGAGCGATGTCAGGTCCGCTTCTCATGCCCGGACGCTAACCCGCCGCCGCGCCTCCTGCCACCGGACACGTTTCGACGCAGACCGAAACGTCGGTGCTCCCTCCCCGGCTAGGACCGCCTCCCAACTGAAGGAGCGCGCCATGACCGTCGTCTGCCACATCCGCTACGTCATCGATCCGTTCCAGGTCGCCGCCTTTGAGGCTTATGCCCGCAAGTGGCTGACCCTCATCCCGGCCAACGGCGGCGACTGCCTGGGCTACTTCCTGCCGCGCGAGGGGACCAACAACATCGCCCACGCCATGATCCAGTTCGAGAGCCTGGCCGCCTACGAGGCCTACCGCGAGCGCCTGCGCGCCGACCCGGCCGGCCTCGCCAACTTCCGCGACGCCCAGGAAAAGCGCTTCATCCTCTCCGAAGAGCGCACCTTCCTGACGCCGGTCACGCCGTAGAAAGCGCCGCGTAAGCGGCGATAGAAGATTTACCACGGAAAACACGGAGAACACGGAAACGACGCGGCGAGATGGCAGTCGGCTTGAGGGCGCTACCGCGCCCCTTTCCGTGTTCTCCGTGTTTTCCGTGGTAAAATTCTTCTCAGCGCGGCGGAGCTGGCCGAGACTGCGCCCGCCATGCCCAACGCTCGTCCGGCCGGATGACGCGGGGCGAAATGCTGGCTCACGTGCTGACCCACAGCGCCTCGCACCGCACCCAGATGGCCCGGCGCCTGGAGGCCATGTCGGCCGCGCCGCCCTCCGACATGTTCACCAGCTTCGAGCACAGCACCGGGCGCTGGTAACTGCGCGTCGGAATCCGGCGCCCCTCGCGTGTAAGGCGGCAGGGAGGGTCCGGTCATGAGCCTTGAAGAGGCCGCTGTCGCCACCAACCGCTTCGGCCTTGGCGCCCGGCCGGGCGAGATGAAGCTGGTCGCCGCCGATCCGCGCGGCTGGCTGAAGCAGCAGCTGACGCCGGAGAAAAGCCTGCCGGCGCCGATGGCGCAGCTGCCGACCACGGTCGCGGCCTCGGGCGAGTTCGTCAAATGGCTGGTCGGGCTGGGGTTGGCCGGCAAGCAGGGCGCCAACATCGCCAAGCTCTACCAGAACGGCGGCCGGCCCGCGGACATGACGGGCGGCGGCCAGATGGGCGCCACCGGTGCGGCGGGCGGCGCCCAGCCGCTGAGCGTCGAGCAGTCGTACATCAAGTATTTCGGGCCGGGGTATGCGGATGGCGTCGAGGCGCGGTTCCTCACCGCCACCACCAGCGAGCGGCCGTTCTTCGAGCGGCTGTCGCGCTTCTGGGCCAACCACTTCACCATCTCGGCGGCCAAGCCGGAGATCATCGCCCTCGCGCCCATCTTCGAGCGCGACGTGGTGCGCCCCCACGTCTGCGGACGCTTCGAGGATATGCTGCTGGCCTCGTGTCGGCACCCGGGCATGCTGCAGTACCTCGACAACTACCTCTCGATCGGCCCCAACTCGCCGCTGGCCCACCATCCGGAATACCTGCCGGCCTACCTCCGTGAACGGATGAAGGGGCTGAACGAGAACCTCGGCCGCGAACTCCTGGAGCTGCATACGCTGGGCGTGCGCAGCGGCTACACGCAGACCGACGTCACCACCCTGGCCAAGATCATTACCGGCTGGTCGATCTATGGCCCGAACCAGGCGCCGGCCAGCGGCGACATGTTCCACTACATCGACTTCGCCCACGAGCCCGGCCCGCAGACCCTGCTCGGCAAGACGTATCCGGCCGAAGGCGAGGATCAGGGCCGGTTTGCGCTGAAGGATCTCGCCCGCCATCCCGCCACGGCGAAGCACCTGGCGACCAAGCTCGCCCGCCACTTCATCGCCGATGAGCCGCCGCCGGCCGCGGTGGACCGCATCGCCGCGGCCTACTCGGGCTCTGGCGGCGACCTGGCAGTGACTGCAACGGCGCTGGTCGAGTCGCCCGAGGCCTGGGCGTCGCCGGCGACCAAGCTGAAGACCCCGGACGACTATCTCGTCTCAACCGTCCGTGCACTGAATGGGCCGCCGCTCAAGGGCCAGGCGCTGGTCGCCCTGCTCGACCGGATGGGCCAGCGCCCGTTCTGGCCGCCAGGCCCCGACGGCTGGCCCGACATCCAGGATGGCTGGATCGCCGCCGACGCGGTGTGGAAGCGGCTCGAGTGGGCCAGCACCCTCGGCCAGGGCTACGCCGCCGCCAACATCGACCCGGCGACCATCGCCGAGCTGGCGCTGGGTCCCGACATGTCCGCCGACACCCGCCAGGCGATCCACGCCGCCGAGAGCCCGGCCCAGGGCCTGGCGATGTTCCTCGTCTCGCCCGACTTCCAACGGAGATAGCGCCCGTGACCGCCAACCGCAGACAGTGGCTCATCGGCGCCGGCGCCCTGGCGGG
>DATAVF010000327.1:0-7077 GCA_036267835.1 Caulobacteraceae bacterium
GAACGACACTCAGATCGTGGGCGGGGGCGATATCGGCGCCCCGGGCGGGACCTGGTCGGCGGTGGGCGTCGGGGATTTTACCGGCGGCGGCCTGTCCGACATCCTCTTCAAAGACGGCTCGGGCAACCTCGCCATCTGGGAGATGAACGGGACCGAAATCGCCGGCGGCGGGAACATTGGCAACCCAGGCGGAAGCTGGGCCGAAATCGGGATCGGCGACTTCAACGGCGACGGCAAGGCCGACATCCTGTTCCACGACGCGGCTGGCGACTACGCCACCTGGGAGATGAACGGCACGCAGATCATCGGCGGCGGCGACATCGGGGCCCCGGGCGGGAGCTGGCGCTTCGAAGGGATCGGCGACTTCACGGGCGCGGGGACCAGCGACATCCTCTTCAAGGACGCCGGCGGCGACTATGCGATCTGGGAGATGAACGGGACGGCGGTGGTGGGCGGCGGCGACATCGGCAATCCGGGTGGAACCTGGCAGTTCGCGGGCATCGGCGACTACGCCGGCCTGGGCCACGACGACATTCTCTTCGCTGACGCGGCCGGCAACCTCGCGATCTGGGAGATGGATGGAACGACCATCGTCGGCGGCGGCGAGGTCGGCAACCCCGGCGCGGCCTGGCACGTCCTTGGCTAGGGGTGGGCGCGGCGACGCCCTAATCCGGCCCGCGCGCTCGGCCGGCGAGCCCGGCGCCGCAGGCGCCGATCGCGACGAGCAGGCCGGCCAGGGTGATGAAATAGCCGTACTGCAGGTCGACCTGCACCAGGCCGCCGCCCGATCCCGCCGCTGGCGCGGCGGTCGCCGTCGGCGGCGGACGCAGGGTGTCGGACGGGGCGCCGGAGCCGGCGTTCGCCACGCCAATGCCGCTGGCGGCGAGGCTGACGACCGCCAACGCGCCCATGCCCAGCAGCGCCGGCCGGCCGCGCGCCAGGAAGCTCAGCATCAGCCCGCTCAGCACCGCGGCCAGCGACACCACCACCCATAGGTTCGGATCGCCGTGGGTGTGGCGCAGCGCGCTGCTGTCCGGCGTCGTCAGTCCGCCAGTGGCAAGGTCGATCCCGCTCAGTTGCCCGACCGGCTCGCCTGAGCACGAGACCAACACCCACGGCAGCAGGAAGCCGACCAGGGCCACCACCTTGGCGATCCGCGCCAAGTTCAGCGTTGAGATCATGCCCGCGTTCCGTCCGTTCGAGGGCATGAACGAACGGGGCGCGGGAAAGGCTGCGTTTGCTGGCTCCCACGCCGGGCCCGCCGCGCCTCAGCCGGGCTTGCGGGCGTCGAGCCAGAACATCGGTTGCGGCGCGGTGAGGGGGCCCAGAGACGCAAGCGCTCGCAGCGGCTCGCGGCAGCGCGCGATGTCGAACTCGGGCATCACCCACGGCAGGCGGCTCAGGTACCAGGCCAGGGCCCCGACATCGGCAAAGGAAAGCCGCGCGGCGCCCTCGTCGCACCGCTCGATCTCAAATCCCGCCGCCCCCACCTGCTCGAGCGCCATCGCCAGCGACCAGGACGAGGCGGCGGGCAATGCTGGCAGGCCGAGCATCGCCCGGAAGGGCGACGCCATGTCGGCGCCGATCTGCTGCGTCAGGAAGCGGCCGCCGGGCGCCAGCACGCGGGCGACCTCCGAGGCGACGAACGCCTCATGCCGGCTCAGCACCAGGTGGAAGGCCGCGTCCACGAATGGCAGCGCCGGCAGCTCGCCCGCGTCCAGCTGGTCGGCGTTGTCCGGCGCGCCGACCACGGCCACGACCGAGACGCCGAGGGGCGACAGCCTGGCTTGTGCTGTTCCCACATTCGGCGGCCAACCCTCGGTCGCGGTGGTGCGGCTTTTGGGGAACGGCCGCCGGCTCAACCACTCGCCCCCGCCGGTGCCCATGTCGAGCAGATCGGGCGAGGCGCCGATCCGCGCATCGACGAAGGCGTCGAAGTTCCAGGGCGGGGTGTGGCTGATCCGCCCGCCATAGGAGACGTCCCAGCCAACCAGCGGCCGGCGTTCGGCTTCCTCCAGCAGGTCGTCGAAGCTCGGCATGGCGAACCGTTGATCTGCCGTGCGATCCCGAGCCCTAGCCGCCGATGGCCGCGTAGGCCTGTTTCTGGAAGACCGGCAGGGCGACCCGCGCGCCCATCCTCTGGCCGGTCGCCAGTTGCGAGGCGGCTTCGGGGCCGAGCGGGATCGAGTTCTGGATCAGGTAGAGCAGGATCATGCCGCTCTGCGGATCCGCCTGCCACCAGGTGCCGAAGGCGCCCGGCCAGCTGAAGGCGCCCTTGTTGCCGGCGCCCATCCAGGCCTGCTTCTCCGGGTCCATGATCACCGACAGTCCGAGGCCGAAGCCCTGGCCCATCCAGAACGGGATGCCCATGAACGGGATCTCGCGCTGGGCGTCGGTGAGCCGGTTGGTGCGCATCAGCTTGACGGTCTCGGGCTTCAGCAGCCGCACCCCGTCGACCTCGCCGTCGCCCAGCAGCATGCGGGCGAACTTCAGGTAGTCATCCAGCGTCGAGATCAGCCCGCCGCCGCCGCCGCAGAAGTTGGGCGGGGTGTCGCGGTCGGGGAAGGGCACTTCCTCAAGGCCACTCTGGTCTTGCTTCATCCGGTAGACCTTGGCCGCCCGCGCCCGCTTGGCTGTCGGCACGAAGGAGTCGGTATCGACCATGCCGAGCGGGCCCAGGATGCGCTCCATCAGGAAGTCGCGGATGGTCGTGCCGGCGACGCGGCCGACCAGGAAGCCCAGCACGTCGGTGGCGTGGCTGTAGTGGAAGCGCTCGCCCGGCGGATAGCTCAGCGGCAGGCCGCCCAGCGCCTTCAGCCAGGCGTCCGACGGCATGTCGCTGGCCAGCACATCGCCCAGCGCCTTCTGGTAGGCGTAGGCGATCGGGCCGACCGAGGTGAAGTTGTAGGCGAGGCCCGCGCGGTGGGTCATCAGGTCTTCAACGGTGATGTCGCGCGGCGAGGGATAGGTGTCCTCCACCGGGCCGTTGGCGTCCTTCAGCACCTGCATGTCCGCGAACTCGGGCAGCCATTTGGTGATCGGGTCCTGGAGGGCAAGCTTGCCTTCCTCCATCAGCATCAGCGCCGCCACCGAGGTGATCGGCTTGGTCATCGAGGCGATGCGGAACAGGGTGTCGCGCTGCATCGGCGCGCCGGTCGCCAGGTTCTGCTTGCCGATGGCGTTGAACTGGATCTCCTCGCCGCCGCGCCAGATCAGGGTCACCGCCCCCGAGAGGTCGCCAGCGTCCACGACGCCCTGCAGCGCCGGCGCGATCCCCGCCAAGGCCGCCTGATCGACGCCCCGCACCGTTCCCGTCTCGCCATCCATCCGCTCGTCTCCTCGCTCTTCGAAAACGACGATAGCGGGGAATTCACGGGCGGCCTACGGCGACGCGAGGTCAGCCTGCCAGTTGGGCGCTACACCGGCGAGCCAAGTCATGTACACGTTGGCTAAAATCATAGGGAGGACGACATGGCGCGAACGCTGAAGACCGTGCTGACGGGACTTGCCTTTGGCGAGGGACCGCGGTGGCGGGATGGCAAGCTGTGGTTCTCCGACATGCACGCCCACGAGGTGGTGACGATGACGCCGGACGGGGCGCGCGAGACGGTGTTCACGCACGACGGGCCGGTCTCGGGGCTGGGCTGGCTGCCGGACGGGCGGATGCTGGTGGTCTCGATGGTCGATCACAAGCTGCTGCGGATCGAGGCGGACGGGCGCGCAGTGGTGCACGGCGACATGTCCGCCATCGCCACCGGCCGCTGCAACGACATGGTGGTGGACGCCGTGGGCCGCGCTTACGTGGGCAACTTCGGCTGGCCCTATCCGGAGGGCGAGCCGAAACCGGCGAAGCTGGCGCGGGTCGATCCGGATGGCGCGGTGACCGCGGCCGCCGACGACCTGATCTTCCCGAACGGCACGATCATCACCCCGGACGGCAAGACGCTGGTGGTAGGCGAGACCTTCGCCGGCAAGATGACCGCCTTCGACATCGCGCCCGACGGCTCGCTCTCCAACCGCCGCCTCTGGGCCCAGCTGCCGCAGGGCGCCGTGCCCGATGGCTGCTGTCTCGACGCCGAGGGCGCCATCTGGGTCGCCTCGCCCACCACTAGCGAGGTGATCCGGCTGCGTGAAGGCGGCGAGGTGGTCGAGCGCATCACGGCGACGCAAGGGTGCTTCGCCTGCATGCTGGGCGGCGAGGATCGAAAGACCCTTTACGTGCTGACCTGCTCGGGCTCGGACCCGGAGGATACCGAGGCCAAGCGCACCGGCCGGATCGAGGCCGTTGAGGTGGACGTGCCGGGCGCCGGACTTCCCTAGCCCAGGGCGGCCAGGATCGCGCTGATCTTGGCCTCGGTCTCGCGGCGCTCGGCGATGGGGTCGCTGTCGGCGACGATGCCGCCGCCGGCGCGCGCTTCGAGGCGCCAGAAGTCCCGGTCTTGCCAGACCTTCTGGCGGAGCTCGAACGCCGCGGTGCGGATCAGTACGTTGGAATCGAACGCGCCGTCGAAGCCTGCCCAGAACATCGAGCCGAAGAGCGGACCGCGCGGCGGCTCCAGTTCGGCGATCACCTTCATCGCCTGCACCTTCGGCGCGCCGGTGATCGAGCCGGGCGGGAAGGCGGCGGCGAAGGCGTCGAGAGCGGTACGGCCTGGGGCCAGGGTCGCAGTCACGGTCGATACGAGGTGACTGACGTTGGCGAAGCGCTCGACCGCAAAAAGGGCAGGGACGCGCACGGTGCCGGGGGTCGAGACGCGCGCCAGGTCGTTGCGCATCAGGTCGACGATCATCAGGTTTTCGGCTCGGTCCTTCTCGGAGGCGGCGAGGGCCTCGCTTAGGGCGTGGTCTTCCTCAGGGGTCGCGCCGCGCGGAACGGTGCCCTTGATCGGGCGCGTCTCGACGGCGAGGACGCCATCTTGCGGCGTGATCCGGAGGAATCGCTCCGGCGAATTGCTGACCAGGGCGAGGCCGGGCAGGCGCAGATAGGTGGCGAAGGGCGCCGGGCTCGATGCCGCCAGCTTGGCGAAGAGATCGAACGGCCGGCATCCGTAGCGCAACCAGCCGCGCCAGGCCCGCGCCAGATTGGCCTGGAATATCTCGCCGGCGGCGATGCGTGCGACCACGTCCGCCACCACCGCCTCGTGCGCCGCAGCCGGCGGAGCCGCGACCGTGCGTCTTAGGCGAGACGTTCGGGAGTCACGCGGAAGCAGGCCCAGCCAAGAGAGCGCCGTCCGCGCCCCGGCGTCATCGGGGCCGATCGCCAGCACCTGACGGGCGTGATGGTCAAAAGCGAGCAGGGATTCGTAGCGGGCGCCGGCCAGGTCCGGCCAGGGCGGCATGCGGTCGAGGCCGAGGTGCTCTATCCGGTCGCCGAGTTCGTAGCTCGCCAGGCCGATGACGCCGCCCTGGAACGGCGGCCCGTCCCGCGCGAGGCTTCGGCGCGGTCCGAGCAAGACGGCCAGTCCAGCGAACGGGTCGGCGGCGTCATCCGGCGCCACGTTCAGAACCACCGCCGGCTGGCGGGCGACATACGACCAGCGGCTGCGCTCGCCTTCACCGTCGGAGAGCAGGCAGACCGCGTGCGGCTCGTCGGCGAAAGCCGACAGAGCGCGGGCGGGATCGCGCCAGGGGGCGCGAAGGATCGTGGGCGGACTATCGATGCAGGCCAGGGTCCTTCTGATGCATCCGTGTGCGGATGGTATAGACGCTGTCGCCCGACAGCACGCCGCCGCGGGCCAGCAGGCGGCCGTGCTCCCAGTTGGAGAGCCCGAGCTCGGGCCGGTTGAAAGCAAACTGGCCGTCGACCCAGCGGGTCATGCCGTCACCCACGAATGCTGCTTCGATGCCGGCGTAGAAGCGCTCGTGCGCCTCCGGGTCCTCCGAGATCAGCGAGGCCGAGAAGCGGGGGCTGAGCGCGTTGAACAGCTGCACGGCCTCGGCGACGTCCTCGACGATTTTCAGCGAGACCTCGGGTGTGTCTTCCCACTCCCACTCGCGGCCGAGTTCGGCGGTCGGCAGGGTCTCGGTCAGGGGCTCGTCCTTGTCGCCGTCGGCGCGGCGGACCTTGGTGCGGGCTTCGAGCCACTTCTTCGACAGCCAGGTCTCGTCGCCTTCGGCCACGTGCAGCTTGCAGCCGTGGCCGTGGCGCAGGCCGGCGGCCTGCAGGGCGAGCAGGAACTTCGGCGTCAACGCCTTGGCGCGGCTGCGGACGATGCAGCAGACGTTGAGGGTGTTGCAGGCCTTGCGGTCCAGCGAGGCGGCGACCGCCTGGGCGAAGCGCGCCGCGTCGGCCGTCGCGTCCGCGACCAGCCATGCGCCGCCCGTGCCGTGCAGGCTGACCGGCACGCCGGCCTGGCGCGCCACAGCGCCCAGCTGCGCCACCGCCCGTCCGGAGCCGCGCGCCACGGCGAGGGCCAGCCGCTTGTCGGAGAACAGCGCCCAGCCGGCCGCGTGCTCGGTGCTCTCCACCAGCACGCACGCCCCGGCTGGCAGCCCGGCGGCCGCCAGCGCTGGCGCCAGGGCGTGCTGGACGATCGCCCGGGCGGCGCCGAGCGCGTCCGAGCCGATGCGGAAGACCACGGTGTTGCCGCCGCGCAGGACGCCGGCCGCATCGGCGAACACATTCGGCCGGCCCTCGAACACGAAGCCGACCACGCCCAGCGGCGCCGTCACCTGGCGGGCGCTCCAGCCCTCGTGGTCGGTTTCCTCGACCAGCCGGCCGCGCGAGGGCGCCGCATCGCGCCACTCCAGCAAGCCCGCAGCCATGTCGGCGCGCATCTTCGGCGTGGCGACCAGCCGGGTAGTCGAGCGGCCGCGCGCCTTGGCGCTCTCGACGTCGGCGTCGTTGGCGGCAGCGATAGGCGCCCAGGTCTCGTCGTCCAGCAGGCGGCGGGCGAAATCCTCGAAGAAGGCGGTGATGGCGGCGTCGCTGACCGCGCCCATCTCGGCGAAGGCGGCGGCGGCGCGGCCCACGGCGACGGCCGCAAGGTCGTGCACGTCAGCCGGCACGCGCAGCAGATCGCCGGTCTCCTGGATCACGATCAGCCGGTCGCCGGGGCCGAAGTCGGCCGCGAGCGC
>DATAVF010000328.1:0-11334 GCA_036267835.1 Caulobacteraceae bacterium
GACGTCGGCGAACATGCCTTTGGGGTCTTCGTGGAAGTGCAGGAAGGCCTGGCTCTTGAAGTAGAAGACGCCGCGCTTCCTCTCCTTCAGCCCAGGCGGCGACGCGGCGCGAATTCGCGCCAGCAGCGGCTCGATCCGATCCAGATCCTGGTCTCTCGCATGTCTCATAGCGGCGCGCGTTTGCCGGTCCCGTTGAAGACCCGCATCCCCTGTTCCTCGGCCAGGGCTAGCATCTCCTTGTCCCCATCCGTGTCACCATAGGCGGCCTCGAGGGCGACGGCCTCGCCGAACACTTCACGCAGCCGCCGCACCTTCTCCGGCCCGCGGCAGTTGGCCCCGTCGAACGCGCCGGTGACCTGGTCGTGATCGTCGAAGGCCAGGCGCGTGCCGATCAGCAGGTCCGCGCCCAGCGCCCGGGCGATCGGGGCGACCACGATGTCGGGCGTCGCGGTGACGATGACCAGGCGCGCGCCCTCGGTCTGCCAGCGCCGCCAGGCCCGCACCGCGTCCGGCCGCAGGATGGCGCGGCCCTGCTCGGTAGCGAAAGCCTGCGCGGCTTCCTCCAGCTCCACCCGCGTCATCCCGGCCAGGAAGCGTCGTGCGGCCGCGGCTTTCAGCTTGCCGCGGTCCCGATTGAAGACAAATCCGGCCGCCGCCGGCGCGATCGACAGCAGGCCCGCGGCATAGTTCGCCGGCCCGGCGCGCCAGGCCAGGAAGGCGGTGAAACTGTCGCGGCTCGTCAGTGTGCCGTCGAAATCGAACGCCACCAGGGGCCGGAACACCCCTTGCGTCTGGCGCTCGACGACAGTCTCTCCCATATGGGGACCGGCCTTCCTTCGGAGGGTTTCAAATGCGACACTGCGGCGACTTACCCACCATGCGTCTCGCCGGAAGGCTTGTGATCCTCGGCGGGATCGGGGAATGTCAAGGATTAGAAAACTCGCGGCGTATATCCTGCAAGGCCTTGCGGTATGCGACGCCCCTTTTTGACCGTCGGCGTTAGTGGGGCAGAGCGCCGTGCGAGAGTGAGACGAGGACCATGACCAAAGCCGCCAGTGGCGACAGCAAGAGCACCCTCTATTGCTCCTTCTGCGGCAAAAGCCAGCACGAGGTCCGCAAGCTTATCGCGGGTCCGACCGTGTTCATCTGCGACGAGTGCGTCGAGCTCTGCATGGATATCATCCGTGAAGAGCACAAGATCGCGTTTGTAAAGTCCAAGGATGGCGTTCCGACGCCGCGCGAAATCCGCGAGGTCCTGGACGATTACGTGATTGGGCAGGATCACGCCAAGAAGGTCTTGGCGGTTGCCGTGCACAATCACTACAAGCGCCTCAGCCACGCGCAAAAGAACAACGACGTCGAACTGGCGAAATCCAACATCCTGCTGGTTGGCCCGACCGGCGTCGGCAAGACGCTGCTGGCCCAGACGCTGGCCCGAATCATCGACGTGCCGTTCACGATGGCCGACGCGACGACCCTCACCGAAGCGGGCTACGTCGGCGAGGATGTCGAAAACATCATCCTGAAACTGCTGCAGGCAGCCGACTACAACGTCGAGCGGGCCCAGCGCGGCATCGTCTACATCGATGAAGTCGACAAGATCAGCCGCAAGTCAGACAACCCCTCGATCACCCGCGACGTGTCGGGCGAGGGCGTGCAGCAGGCGCTGCTGAAGATCATGGAAGGCACCGTGGCCTCCGTGCCGCCGCAGGGCGGGCGCAAGCATCCGCAGCAGGAGTTCCTGCAGGTCGACACCACCAACATGCTGTTCATCTGCGGCGGCGCCTTCGCCGGCCTGGAGAAGATCATCTCCGGCCGCGGCAAGGGCACCTCGATCGGCTTCTCGGCCAAGGTCGCCGATCCGGACGATCGGCGCACCGGCCAGATCCTGCGCCAGGTGGAGCCGGACGACCTGCAGCGCTTCGGCCTGATCCCGGAATTCATCGGCCGCCTGCCGGTGATCGCCACCCTCGACGACCTCGACGAGGAAGCGCTGGTGAAGATCCTCACCGAGCCAAAGAACGCCCTGGTCAAACAGTACCAGCGCCTCTTTGAAATGGAGAACGTGGGCCTGACCTTCACCGACGACGCGATGAAGGGCGTCGCCCGCAAGGCCATCCTGCGCAAGACCGGCGCCCGCGGCCTGCGCTCGATCCTCGAGGGTATCTTGCTGGACATCATGTTCGACCTGCCGACCATGCAGGGCGTCGAGGAAGTGGTGGTCAACGCCGAGGTCGTCGAAGGCCGCGCCCAGCCGCTGCTGATCTACGCCGAGAAGAAGGGCGGGGCGGCGTCGGCCTGATCACGCCGCGTGTTTGCGTCCTTCTCCCCTTGCGGGAGAAGGGACGAATGATGATGACCGGGGCGCGACTGCGTCACCGGCGATACAGCCACGCCGGATCGAACATTCGGCTTAGCCGGCCTTTCCGCGCACGATCCTGGCCCAGATCCCCTCCGCACGCGACCGTTTCGTCCCACCTTGGCCGCAACATCGCGACCCCTTGCCGCTTTGTGGCCCTATTGCTTGAACCCGGCGTGAAACCATCCACATAATCGCCCTAACCCCACCGCCGGGTCTGGCGGACGGGCCATCCGACTCGGCGCATCGTCGAGTGACCGTGGTCCCGGCAGGTCAGGCGCGCTATTCACGTGGCCCCGCGCCGGCCAGGAGAAGTGAGCGTCATGTCAGAGATCAGAACCCTGCCCGTCCTGCCGCTGCGGGACATCGTGGTTTTTCCGCATATGGCCGTGCCGCTGTTCGTCGGCCGCGAGAAGTCGGTCCGCGCCCTCGAGGAGGTGATGCGTGGCGACAAGCAGATCCTGCTCGCCACCCAGCGCGACCGCGACCAGGACGACCCGACCCCGAAGGACATCTACGACGTCGGCGTCATCGCCAACGTGTTGCAGCTGCTGAAGCTGCCCGACGGCACCGTGAAGGTGCTGGTGGAGGGCAAGTCGCGCGCCGCGATCCTGCGCTTCACCTCCAACGACACCTTTTATGAAGCCGAAGCCGCGCTGGTCGAGGAAGAGGGCGGCGAGGCGCACGAGGCCGAGGCCCTGTCGCGCGCGGTGATCGAGCAGTTCGAAAACTACGTGAAGCTCAACAAGAAGGTGCCGCCGGAATCGCAGGCCGCGATCCCGCAGATCGCCGAGCCCGGCCCGCTGGCCGACAACATCGCCCAGCACCTGGCGGTGAAGATCGTCGACCGCCAGCAACTCCTGGAAATCTTCAACGTCGTGAAGCGGCTGGAGAAGGTCTTCGCCCTGATGGAGGGCGAGATCAGCGTGCTGCAGGTCGAGAAGAAGATCCGCACCCGCGTGAAGCGTCAGATGGAGAAGACGCAGCGCGAGTATTATCTGAACGAACAGATGAAGGCGATCCAGCGCGAGCTGGGCGAGCAGGACGACGCGCGCGACGAGCTGATCGAGCTCGAAAAGCGCATCAAGAAGACCAAGCTCTCCAAGGAAGCCCGCACCAAGGCCGAAAGCGAGCTGAAGAAGCTGCGCAACATGAGCCCGATGTCGGCCGAGAGCACGGTGGTGCGCAACTATCTCGACTGGCTGCTGACCATCCCGTGGGGCAAGGCCAAGACCAAGCCGATCGACGTGGTCAAGGCCGAGTCCGTGCTCGAGGAGGACCACTACGGCCTGGAGAAGGTCAAGGAGCGCATCCTCGAGTACCTGGCCGTGCAGGCCCGCACCGGCTCGCTGAAGGGCCCGATCCTCTGCCTCGTCGGCCCGCCCGGCGTCGGCAAGACGTCGCTCGGCCGCTCGATCGCCAAGGCCACGGGGCGCGAGTTCGTGCGCCTGTCGCTGGGCGGGGTGAGGGATGAGGCCGAAATCCGCGGCCACCGCCGCACCTACATCGGCTCGATGCCCGGCAAGATCATCCAGTCGATGAAGAAGGCCAAGACCACCAACACCTTCTTCCTGCTCGACGAGGTCGACAAGATGGGCTCGGACTGGCGGGGCGACCCGTCCAGCGCCCTGCTCGAGGTGCTGGATCCGGAGCAAAACAACACCTTCAACGACCACTACCTGGAGGTCGACTACGACCTCAGCCAGGTGATGTTCGTCACCACCGCCAACAGCCTCAACATGCCCCAGCCCTTGCTGGACCGCATGGAGATCATCCGCATTCCCGGCTACACCGAGGACGAGAAGCTGGAGATCGCCAAGCGCCACCTGTTGCCGAAGCTGGCCAAGGACCACGGGCTCAAGGCCGGCGAATGGATCGTGCCGGACGAGGCGGTGCGCGACCTGATCCGCTACTACACCCGCGAAGCCGGCGTGCGTTCGCTGGAGCGCGAGCTTGGCAACCTGGCCCGCAAGGCGGTGCGCGACATGGCGGTCGAGAAAATCGTGCAGGTCACCATCGACGCCGAGCGGCTCGGCAAGTACGCCGGGGTGCGCAAGTACCGCTACGGCGAGATGGACGAGGAAGACCAGGTCGGCATCGTCACCGGCCTCGCCTACACCGACTTCGGCGGCGACATCCTCACCATCGAGGCGGTGAAGATGCCGGGCAAGGGCCGGATGTCGATCACCGGCAACCTGAAGGAGGTGATGAAGGAGTCGATCGCGGCGGCAGCCTCGTTCGTGCGCTCCCGCGCCACCACCTTCGGCATTGCCCCGCCGGACTTCGAGAAGACCGACGTGCACGTGCACGTGCCGGAAGGCGCGACGCCAAAGGACGGCCCCTCGGCCGGCGTGGCCATGGCTGTGGCCATCACCTCGGTGCTCACCGGCATTCCGATCAAGAGCGACCTCGCCATGACCGGCGAGATCACCCTGCGCGGCCGGGTGCTGCCCATCGGCGGCCTGAAGGAAAAGCTGCTGGCGGCGATGCGCTCGGGCGTGAAGACGGTGCTGATCCCGGCGGAGAACGAGAAGGACCTCGCCGAGGTGCCGGAGAACGTGAAGTCGGCGCTGACCATCGTGCCGGTCTCCACGGTCGATGAGGTGCTGGCCAAGGCTCTGACCGGCCCGTTGATCCCGATCGACTGGAAGGCGGACGCCGCGACGGACGTCGCGGCCGACGACGATGACGACGACGCGGAGGGCGTGTGGCGGCGCGCGCCGCGGCCGGTCACCGGCGTGGTTCCGACGCCTCCGGCCGCCAGCTAGCCCTCAGGGGCCGGCCTCCGGAAAAAGTGCGCGGCGCGGGGTCATTCCCGCGCCGCGTTCGTTTGACCTTGCCCCATCTTGGGCATTTAGTCGCACCCCAAGGGACGCGCGGCGGCCGACGCTCCAGGAGCCTGGTGACGGCCAAAGGGGAGGCGACCATGACCAAGGCGGAGTTGATCGAGGATATCGTCCAGCGTTCCGGCCTGACGCGGGCCCAGGCCAGGGCCGGCCTGGACGGCTTCGTCGCCGCCGTCACCGCATCGCTCAAACGGGGCGAGGAGGTGCGCCTCGTCGGGTTCGGCAGTTTCACGCCGATCTCGCGCACCGCCGGCATGGCCCGCAATCCCCGCACCGGCGCCCAGGTCAAGCGCCCTGCCTCGAAGACCGCCCGCTTCCGCATCGGCGAAGCGCTGAAGACCGCGCTCAACTAGACCGCCGCCGACCAGGCCGCTTTGCGCGGCCCTCGCGCCCGGCTAGAACGGCCCGCCTCGGGCGGCTAGCTCAGCTGGTTAGAGCGCCTGGTTTACACCCAGGAGGTCGGGGGTTCGAGCCCCTCGCCGCCCACCAACGTCCCCGTTTCCAGCTCGCCCGCGCGTTGGTTGCGCACCGGAAAAGAGTCATTGCGCGGCGCGCGATACCGGCGTTCTCTGAGACGGCACGCGCGCCGGGGGGGCCTCGATGCTCAACGACTTCTACTATTCGAATCCGATCTGGCTGGACGCCCTGCTGGTCATCGGCGTCTGTGTCGGGCTGTCGCTGGCCGGGCTCGCGGTGTTCAACCGTCTGGTGCCCGCTCACAAGCGCGAGGAGGACAACGAGGCGGTCGGTCTGACCTACGCGATCGTCGCGGTGCTGTTCGCTGTGCTGGCGGCCCTGGTCACGGTCGATGTGTGGGAGAGCGCCGCCAGGGCGGGCGAGCTCGCCACGGGCGAAGCCAATCAGCTCTCCAGCCTGGTGCTCGACGCGCCGGGCCTCGACCCGGCGGTGGCCGAGCATATCCGCGCCGGCGTCGAGAGCTACATCGAGATCGTGGTCAAGAAGGAGTGGCCGGCCCAACGCGCCGGCAAGGCCGACGACAAGGCCTACGAGACCGGGTGGGTCGAGGTCGGCAAGATCAGCACCGAGCTGGCCGCCTACGAGCCCCAGACCATGGGCCAGAACGCCACCAAGGCCGAGATGCTGCACACCGTGAACCAGCTGATCAACGCCCGGCAGGTGCGCATCCTGGCGGCGGCTGACCACCTGCCCGACGTCACCTGGCTAATGCTGATCCTGGCTGGGGCGGTCTCGATCTTTTACGTCTACCTGTTCGGCGCCCACAGCTTCTGGATCCATCTGACTTTCACGGGTCTGATCGCGGCGATGATCGCGCTGGTCTTCGTGCTTATCATCGCCCTCGACTTCCCGTTCCGCGGCGAGCTCAGCGTGCGACCCGAGGCGTTCGAGCGCGTCATGGCGACAGCGGGCGCCACGGGGCCACCGGCCGAGGCGCCCGCGGCGACCAACGCCGCCGCCGGCGAGGCGCCGGACGCGCCGGCCAACGCCACGCCCGCGGCTGCGGCGCCCGCCAACGCCGCTGACGACGCGCAGTAGCCGGAACGGAAACCGATCATGCTCAACGACTGGTTTTATGCGACTCCGTACTGGCTGGTGACGCTCGTGGTCTGCGGCGTGCTGGTCCTGCTCAGCGTGGCCGCGGTTGCCCTCGCCCAGCGCCTTATCAAGTGGGAGCCGCGCGAGAAGGACACCAAGATCACCGGGCTGAGCTATGCGCTGGCCGGTGGCGTCTACGCCCTCGTCATCACCTTCGTGGCCGTGGGCGTCGATGAGTCCAACGACAAGGCCGACATGATCGCGACGGCCGAAGGCAACTCGCTTGCCGGCCTGATGTTCGACAGCGCCGGCCTGCCCGCCGACCTGGCCGCAAAGGTGCGAGCCGACGCGGCCGCCTACATCGACATCGTCACCACCAAAGAGTGGCCGGCCCAGCACGCCTACAAGATGGCCGACAGCAACTTCGAAGCGGGGTGGGCCCAGGCGCGCCGCATCGCCCAGGATGTTGCGTCGTTCCAGCCCACCACCATGGGCCAGGCGACGACCAAGCTGGAGATCGCGGGCAAGGTCGACGAGCTGTTCGCCGATCGCCAGTCCCGCATCCTCTCCGCGAGCGAACACCTGCCTGACGCCATCTGGGAAATGGTGATCCTGGGCCTGGTGATGGTGGTGGCCTACCTGTGCCTGTTCGGTCCCAAGAGCCGCTGGATTCACTTCGCCACGGTGGGGCTCACGGCGTTCACGGTCGGCTTGATCATCTCGATGATCATTGCGCTCGATTATCCGTTCCGCAGCGAACTCGGCGTCGACACCGACGCCTATGTCAGCGCCAAGGACCTCTCCGAGCAGTTGTTCGACCCGGACGAGCCTGCGCCAGCAACACCGCCGCCCAGCGCGCCGGCCGCTGCGCCGGGCGCCTAGAGGCGGGAAAAGCCACGCCTAGCGCGGCGGTGCGGCAGCGACTACCTTAGGGCAACGCTGTCTTGAGGATTCTGATGCTCTACCTGCTGATCTTCATCGCGATCGTGGTCGTTGTCGGCTTCCTCTTCGTCGGGGCCTACAACCGGCTGGTCGCCTTGCGCCAGAACGTCAACGAGGCCTTCGCCGACATCGACGTACAGCTGAAGCAGCGCTCGGACCTGATCCCCAATCTGGTCGAGACCGTGAAGGGCTATGCGGCGCACGAGCGCGGCACGTTGGATGAAGTCACGGCGGCCCGGGCCGCAGCTGCGAACGCCGGCAGCGTCGAGGCGCGAGCGGCGGCCGAGGGCGCGCTGACTGGCGCGCTCGGCAAGCTGATGGCGGTGGCCGAATCCTACCCCGACCTGAAGGCCAACCAGAACTTCATGCAGCTGCAGGGCGAGCTCTCCGACCTGGAGAACAAGATCGCGGCGGCGCGGCGCTTCTTCAACAACGCGGTGGGCGAGTTCAACGCCTCGATCCAGGCGTTCCCGGCGGTGCTGATCGCCGGCATGACCGGCTTCACGGCGCGCGAGTTCTTCGACGTGGGCGCCGACCGGGCGGCCTTGCAGTCCGCCCCGCAGGTAAAGTTCAGCTAGGACGCGGCCGGTGCAGGCGCTGGGTCTGCAGACCTACATCTGGAACAACAACATCCGCTCGGTGCTGTTGCTGATCGGCTTCCCGATCCTGCTGCTGGGCATGGTGTTCTGCCTGACGCTGGGCATGATCGTGGCCCACATGCTGCCGAGCAACGGCGGGGCGATCGCTTCGGCCATCCACGTCATGATCAGCGCCGCGCCGCTGGCGATCATCGTGGCCGGGGTCTGGTTCGCGATCGCCTATGTGTTCAACCAGGTGATCATCGACTTTGCCACCGGCTCGCGGCCGATCAGCCGGGCGGACCTGCCCGACGCCTACAACCTGCTGGAAAACCTCTGCATTTCGCGCGGTCTGAAGATGCCGACGATGCGCATCATCGAGACCGAGGGCATGAACGCCTTCGCCAGCGGTCTGCACGAGGGCCGTTTCAGCATCACCGTGACGCGCGGCCTGATCGACAGCCTCGACCGGGCCGAGCTGGAGGCGGTGCTGGGCCACGAGCTGACCCACATCGTCAACCGCGACGTGCGCACCATGGTGGTGGCGTCGATCTTCGCCGGCATCATCACCCTGATCTGCCAGATCATCTACCGCTCGATCCTGTGGGGCGGGTTCGGCGGCAGCGGCAGCGGCGGCGGGCGGCGCGGCAATCTCGGCCTCTTCCTGATCATCGCCATGGTGGTGGGGGCGGTCGGCTACTTCCTCGCCCTGGTCATCCGCATGGCCATCTCCCGCACCCGCGAATTCGTCGCCGACGCCGGCTCGGTGGAGCTGACCCACAACGCCGACGCCATGATCAGCGCCCTGCAGAAGGTCTCCGGCCACGCCCACCTGCATGCCCCGGAATCGATGCGCGCCATGTTCCTCGAGGATGACGACGAAGGCATCATGGGCCTCTTCGCCACCCACCCTCCGGTCGGCAAGCGCATCGAAGCCCTCAGCCGCTACGCCGGCGGCCGGGTGATCGAGCCGGCCGTGGCCGCGCCTCAGCCAGTCGCGCCTGCGCCCGCCGCACCGACGGCCACGCCTGGCCCGGACGACCCGCATGGTCCCTGGGGTCAGCGCAAAGATGGGCCGCCAGGTCCCTGGAGCTGAGGCTCAGTCTTCCAGCCGCATCCAGCCATTCGCGCGGAGTAGTTCCAGGGGGCGGAACTTGGCTTTGTAGTCCATCTTGTGGCTGCCCTCGACCCAGTAGCCCAGGTAGATGAAGGGCAGGCCGATACGCGCCGCGTGGCGGATGTGGTCGAGGATGACGTAGGAGCCGAGACTGCGCCGCGTCACCGTCGGGTCGTAGAAGCTGTAGACCAGCGAAAGGCCGTCGCCGAGCCGGTCGACGAGGGCGCAGGCGATCAGGTCGCCGGGGCCGTTGTCGGTGGAGGCGGCGCGGTACTCCACCAGGTGGGTGCGCACCGCCGTGTCCTCGACCATGGCCACGAAGTCGGGCCAGGCCATGTCGGCCATGCCGCCGCCGGGGTGGCGGGTGGTCAGGTAGCGCCGCAGCAGCTCGAACTGCTCGACCGTGGCTTCGGCCTCGACGGTGTGGCGCTTCAGGCCGACGTTGCGCTGCAGGATACGGCGCTCGGAGCGCGAGAACACGTAGTCTTCGGCGGGAATGCGGGCCGAGACGCAGGCCGAGCACTGCTCGCAGGCCGGACGGTAGGCGATGTTCTGCGAGCGGCGGAAACCGCCCTGAGTCAGGCTGTCGTTGACCGTGGCGCCGTCGAGCAGCGGCAGGTGCGCGAACACCTTCCGTTCCTCGCGCCCCGGCAGGTAGGGGCAGGGCGAGGGCGCGGTCAGAAAGAACCGCAGCTGACGCGTCGGGAAGTGCTGGGTCAAGTTACGCCGACAGCCTTCAAATCACCCCTCAAGATGAGCCGATTAGGGGCCAATCCGGCCCGCTAGGCAAGCACGCACAGCGTCACGGCGAGTGACACCCGCGCGATCATGGCGACGAGTCCGCCGGCAGCACCGGCGCCTCGCGCAGCAGCACGATGGTGATGCGCCGGTTGCCGGGCAGCATGGGGTCGTCCGGGTAGAGCGGGTCGGACGCGGCCTTGCCGGCTTCCTGGTAGACGCGGTCCACATCGACGCCGGCCGCCTGCAGGATCTGCCGTGAAGCGTCGGCGCGGGCCGAGGAGAGGGCCCAATCGCCGGCCGGCTTCGCCCCGTAGGCGCTGGCGCTGGTGTGGCCGGCGATGGTGATGCGGTTGGGCAGCTGGTTGATCACCTTGGCGATCGCCTGCAGCAGCACCTTGGCGCGATCGTTGGGCTCGGCCGAGCCTTCCTTGAACATCGAGCGGCCTTCCTGGTCGACCAGCTGGATGCGCAGGCCCTCGGGCGTCTGGTCGACGATCACCTGTTTGGAGAGCTCGGCCAGCTCCGGCATGTCCTGCATCGCCTGCTTCAGCGACTGGGCGGCGCTCTCCAGCGCGGCGTCCTCGGATTTGTCGGGCGTCGCGGCGGCGGCCTGCGACTGCGACTGAGTCGGGCTCTGGCCGGCGTCAGTGACGTCCGGCGGCGCCTTCGGAGCCAGCGACTGGATGATGTCCTGCGAGCCGGTGGACTTCGAGCCGTCGTTGCCCAGCGAGGTGCCGCCCAGAATGCCGCCCGAGCCGCTGGTGGTCGGCGAGACCGAGGCCGGGGCGAAATAGTCGGCGATGCCGCGCTTCTGCTCCGGGCTGGTGGTATTGATCAGCCACATCAGGAGGAAGAAGGCCATCATGGCGGTCACGAAGTCGGCGTAGGCCACCTTCCACGCGCCACCGTGGTGGCCGCCGTGGCCACCTTTCTTGATCTTCTTGATAATGATGGGCGCTTCGCCGCTGACGGCCATGACGCGTGCAACTACCCTGAAGACTCTGGTTGGGGGGCTATGGTTAGCGGTTCGGGCGCCAGCGTCGTCGGACGTGGTTAAGATGCGGTTGCGGGAGTTGGCATGAAGACTGCCTTTATCGGCCTTGGCGTGATGGGTTTCCCTATGGCCGGGCACCTGGCGCGGGCGGGGCATGAGGTCGCGGTGTTCAACCGTTCGCCGCAGAAGGCGCGGCGCTGGATCGAGACTCACAAGGGCCGGGCAGGGGCCACGATCGCCGA
>DATAVF010000329.1:0-10447 GCA_036267835.1 Caulobacteraceae bacterium
CCCTGATCGACGCCAAGGCGACCTGAAGAGCGAACCCGCATGAGTGAGCCGATCGTCGTCACGGGCCTTGGCTGCGTCAGCGCGCTCGGCCTCAGTGCCGACGAGAGCTGGATCGCCGCGCGTGACGGCGACAGCGGCGTCCACCCCCATGACTTCGACACGGGCCCCAACGGCCCCGGCGGCCGCATCTTCCAGGCCGCCCTGGTGCGCGGCGACGCCGGCGCGGCGCTGGAGCAGGCGCTGGGCCGCCGCGTTGCCGTCTCGCTCGACCCCTTCGCCATCTTCCTGCTGAAGGCATCGCACGAGGCGCTGGGGCAGGCCGGCCTGCTTGGCGAGCGGCTGGGCCAGCGCGCGGCCTGCGTCATGGGCAATGGCATCGGCGGCATCGCCACGCTGGAGCGGGCGTACGAGCGGCTTTTCGGCCTGAAGTCCGACAAGGTGCATCCGCTGACCGTGCCGCGGGTGATGGTCAGCGCGGCGGTCAGCGCTGTCGCCATGGAGTTCGGCATCACCGGGCCGGTCTTCACCACCTCCAGCGCCTGCGCGTCGGCAGCGCATGCCATTGCGCAAGGCGCCGCGATGATCGCCGGGGGCCTCGCCGACATCGCCGTGGTCGGCGGCTGCGAGGCCATGGCCACGCCGGGCGGCATGCGCGCCTGGGCAGGCCTGCAGGCGATGAGCGAGAGCGCCTGCCGCCCGTTCTCCGCCGGCCGCGACGGCATGATCATCGGCGAGGGCGCCGCGGCCCTGGTGCTGGAGCGCGAGAGCCACGCCGCCGCCCGCGGCGCCACGCCCCTGGCCCGCTACCTCGGCGCCGGGATGTCGTCTGACGCCTTCCACTGGACCCAGCCCAGCCTCGAGGGCGCGGTCTCGGCCATGCGCCAGGCCTGCGAGGGTGCCGGCCTGCTGGCCGCGGACCAGGTGCTGATCTCCACCCACGGCACCGGCACGCCGCTCAACGACAAGAACGAGGCCGCCGCCATCCGCACGGTCTTCGGCGAACGCGCCGGGGACCATCCGGTGATCGCCACCAAGAGCGCCCACGGCCATGTCATCGGCGGCTCGCCCGCGGTGCAGGCCGTGCTGGCGCTGAAGGCCCTGGAAGCCGGCCTGGCGCCGCCGATCCTGGGCTACCTCGGTCCGGACGAGGACTGCGCGGGGCTTGACCTGGTGCTGGGCGCGGCCCGCCCGATCGAGGCGCGGGCGGCTGTGATCAACGCCTTTGCCTTCGGCGGCCTGAACTGCACACTGGCCTTCGCGCTTTGATGAGGCGAAGGGGCCCGCGTAGCGCCCCGGCAATAAACCGCTAAGCTCCGGCCGCAGACTGGAGCCCGCTCCTTGCCCGACGCCCCGCCCTTGCGCATCTTCATCTCCTCGCCCGGCGTCGCACGCCGGCGATGCTCCGCCGCAGTAGCCAGCGCGGTCAGGACCCGCCCGAATACCGCGCTTTGAGTTCGCCCACGTAGTCCTGCACCAGCAGCTCGACGTCCTCGCCGGCGTCCTCGGCCTTGAAGGCCATCTCCTCGGCCAGCGCCACCGCGTCCGAGCGCGACATGCCGTGGCTGACCGGCTCACCATCCTTGAAGACGGTCCACTCCGTCTCCTTCAAGGCAACCGCGAATTGGACCATGGGTTTTCCGCCCTCCCTGGCCAAGCTTCCATCCGAGGCATGGAACGCAGCTATGGCGCAACGGTTGCGGGGAGCGCGGTCAGGGCAGGACGAATTTCGGGGCCGGACGAATTTCAACGCGTACTGACCGGCGCGCCGCCAAGGGCCAGCGCCGCCGGCAAGGCCCCGAGGGCCAACGCCCGAGTCGTCATCAGCCTGTCGCCCGCCGCGAAAGCTCGGTGTTGATCTGGTCGCGCAGGCCCATGGCTGCGGCGTAGAGTTCGGCGTCCGCCTCATACCACCTGGCGATATTGGCCCTGCCGGTTTCCGAGAGCGTGGTCGCCAGGCCGGCGGCCGTCGCATAGCGATCGAACGGCTCGGTCGGCAGTTGCAGGGTGTCGCGCAGGCCCAGCACCCGCAGCAACTGCGGAAAGTCCTCGTCCAGCGTGTGGGTGGCGCTGACGAAGATCACATCCCCGGTCCGCTGGCGCAGGTAGGCGGGCGAGTCGAGCCAGAAGCTCAGGCGCCGGCCGGTGTGGGAGATGTCGTTCATTGCCGCCGTTGCCGCCGCGACCTCCGCCGCATCCTCGGCACTCAGCGCTTCGGCGAGGGCGTTCGGGGTCTTGAAGCGGGCGAAGGCGTGCGCCTCGGCCCGCGTCCACTCCAGCAACCGCCGCGGCCGGCCCTTGCGCAGGCGGTTGTTGAAGCCGCTGACGAAGCGGTCCACCGGATCGCGGACCAGAAAGACCACGCTGTCGCCTGGCTTGATCTTCTGCAAGGTCTGGTCGTGGCCGTGGAAGATGGCGCCCAGCCGCCGGCCATAGGGGGAAAGCGCATGGTTGAGCGCGGTGCCCCCCGTCCGTCCGATGTGCAGGAAGTGGAGGTGGTGGCGGCGTAAGCTGAGCAATTCTCTCTCCCGCTGGCGCCTATACCGAGCGGGCTACCGCAAAGCTAGACCCGGGCGCCCGGCGGACCAGCCGGCCGCGAATGGCGCGGCGCAGCCGCTGCAACGGCAATACAGAAAGTAAAACCACCGAATACTTGTGGTTACCAAGATTTTCACCAGGAAATTTCACTGAATGGAAGGGGCGTAAAAGCAAACTTGGCTGGATCGAAGGATGGGCTGCCATGGAAATTTCGCGACTCTGCCGGGCCTTGCTGGCGATGCCAGGGCTCTCATTCAGGACCAAGGCGCTGATCCTCGCGGTCATCGCGTCGATGGCGCCGTTCGCGGTGCTGGCGGCCTTTGCGCTCGGACCAGCGCAGATGAGCGGGCGATGGCCGGAGCTGAGCTTCCTCGGCATGGCGCTGGCGGCGAGCCTGCTCGCCCTTTTGGCGCTGCGCTCGCTGCTCTCGGCGATCGAAGCGATGACGGACGCGGCGCGCGCCAGCGCGGTGATGGCGGGCGGCGGTGACGCCAAGCCGCGCGCCGATGAAGTGCTGTCCGCCATGGGCGACATCCAGCACGTGGCGGGCCGCCTGCGCAGCGTCAGCCACCGCCTCGCCAACCGCCACCCGGTCACCGGCGTCGCCACCCGCGAGCCGCTACTGGTCGAGATCGCCAAGGACGTGGCCCGCGAGGACCGCACCGCGGCCCTGCTCGGCGTCATCCGCCTCGCCCAGTTCGACCGCCTGGCCGCCGTCGATCGCCCCGGCGCCGACGCGGCCCTGCGCGCCTTCGCTCAGCGGCTGACCAAGTCGCTGGCCGGCGCCCGGCCGCTGGCCCAGGTCGACCGCGACGCGTTCGCGGTCTGGTTCAACGACACCTCGGGCCCCAAGGGCGCCGCCGCGGCGCTGAAGCGCCTCGCCGCCGACCTCTGCCAGCCGCTCATCGATGGCGACGTGCAGATGACCCCGGACGTGCGGGTTGGCGCGGCGGTCTTCCCGGACGACGGTGTGGACGGCCCGGCCCTTCTGGCCCGCGCCATGTCGGCGGTCGGCAAGGCCGAGCGCATGTCGCCCGGCCGCATCGCCTACTATTCCGAGGAAAGCTCGGTCGACGCCGAGGCGCGCCACGTGATGGAGCAGGCGCTGCGCCAGGCGATTTTCCGCCGCGAGCTGGCGCTCTTCTACCAGCCGGTGATCGACCTCACCAACGGCCGCGTGGTCGGCGCCGAGGCGCTGCTGCGCTGGCGCCACCCCGAGCTGGGGTCGATCCCGCCGGCGCAGTTCCTGCCGGTGCTGGAGCGCTCGGGCCTGATCGACGAGGTCGGCCGCTGGGTGCTGGACGCCGCCTGCCTGGACGCCCGCACCTTCGAAGGCCTGGGCCTGCCCGGCTTCCGGGTCGGGGTGAACCTCTCCGAGCGCCAGTTCCGCGACCCGCATCTGGCCTCGATGGTCACCGAGACCCTGCGCCGCCACGACCTGAAGCCGCAGCGCCTGGAGCTGGAGCTGACCGAAGCTTCGCTGATGCACGACCTGAAGCACACGCGCCGCACCTTCGAGACGCTGAGCGACATCGGCGTCGGCATCGCCATCGACGACTATGGCGCCGGCGCCTCCAGCCTCGGCGACCTGAAGGACCTGCGCTTCTCCAAGCTGAAGATCGACCGCGCCTTCGTCACCGACGTCGGGGTGCGCCACGACAGCCAGGCGGTCTGCGCCGCGCTGATCGAACTGGGCCGCCGGCTCGATATCTCGGTGCTGGCCGAGGGCGTGGAGACCCGCGAGGAAGTTGAGGCCTTGCGCGTGCTGGGCTGCGGCCTCTTCCAGGGCTTCTTCTTCGCCCGCCCGCTGCCGGCCGACAAATTCATCCGCAAGGTCGCCGACGCCGACTGGCTGGCCCTGATCTCGGCCCCTGCGCGCCGCGATATGGCCGATGTAGGCGAGCGCCTGGCGAGCTAAACCGCCCCCTCTGGCCCGCTCATCCCGGCGAACGCCGGGATAAGCGGGTGTTGAGGATGGCATGCTGGGTTCGTGATATGATCGCGCCCATGCTCATCGTCGAGCACCACTCCGAGTTCGGCTCGTGGACTACGGCGCGGCGGCGGGTCGCGCCGCCGCTCCATGCCTTCGTCCGCGAGATCATGGGCAGCCGCTCCGAGCTGCCGGCGCCGGTGCGCGAGCGACACGTGCCGACCCCGACGGTCGCCCTCATCATCAACTTCGGCGCGCCGCACCGGCTGATCGAGCGCGCCGACGCCGGCGTCGGCGCCTGGGTCGTCGGCCTGCAGCGCGGGCACTGGCAGAGTGAGGCGGCCGGGGTGCGCGAGTTCATGGCCGCCTCGCTGACCCCGATCGGCGCGCACATGGTGCTGCGGCAGCGTATGGACGAACTCGCCGATCGCTCGGTCGAGCTGGACGATATCGACCCGCACTTCGCTCGCGAGCTCGCTGGCCGCGTCGGCCGGGCCCGCGATTGGGAGGACCGCTTCGACGCCCTGGAGGCCGTGCTCGCCGAGCGCCTTGCCGATCAGGCTCTGCCGGCCCTGGCCGCGCACGCCTTCCACCGGGTGACCACCGCCGATGGCAGCCTGGCGTCGCTCGCGGAGGACCTGGGCTGCAGCCACCGCCATCTCGTCGCCCAGTTCCACGAGTGCGTCGGCCTCGCCCCGAAGATGGTGGCCCGGCTGACGCGGCTCAGCCAGGCGCTGGCCGCGATCGATCGGGCGGCCCGAGGCGGACAGCCGGAAGGCAAGCCTTATCTCGAAACCCGGTTCGCGCGGCCGCACCGCGGCGCCATCGCCTGGGCCGACCTGGCGGCGACGTGCGGCTACTACGACCAGTCCCACTTCATCCGGGATTTCCGCGCCTTCACGGGCTGGTCGCCCGGCGAACTGCAGGCCGCCGCCCGCAACTCGCTCTAGCCGGTCAGATTCGTCCAATACGTCGGCCCTCCGTTCGCGCATTTAGGGCGCAACTCGGAGGCAAGTGATGGCGATCCCGACCGAAGCGGACGTCGAGCGCAAGCTCGCGGTGGAAGACACGGATGAATGGCTGCGCCTCTGGCAGGCCGAACAGGGCCCGGCCAAGGCGGCGACCCTGGAATTGATGGCCGCCGTGATCCCGATGGCGGGCGATGCCAAGGTGCGGGTGCTGGACCTCTGCTGTGGCCCCGGCGACGTTGGCCGCGCCATCCATGTGCGCTTCCGCACCGCCGAGGTCGATGGCGTCGATCGCGACCTCTTCCTCTCCGGCCTCGGCAAGGTGTGCAACCGGCGCGCCGGCGTGCCGGGCCGCATCCTCCGCCGCGACCTTGGCGCGCCCGGCTGGCAGGACGACCTGATGGGCGCCTACGATGTGGTCGCGGTCGGCAACGCCCTGCACTGGTTCGCGCTGGAGCGGGCCAGGACACTGCTGGTCGAGGTGCTGGCCCTGCTGCGACCCGGCGGCCTGCTGGTCTTCATGGAGCCCGCCGGCGTCTTGCCGCCGATCGCCGACGCGTTCGGCGCCTGGAGCGCCGCCCAGCCGCCGCAACACCGCCGCGAGGACTGGATGGCCTTCTGGTCGCGCGTCAACGCCTTCCTCGGCTACCAGCACATGGACCTGAACGGCCGCCCGCCCGCCGGCCGCATCGACGACGATCTGACCGCAGCGGAGTGGGTGGAGCTGGCCCGCGGCGCCGGCTTCGCCTCCGCCGACGTGCTGCTGCGCGACCCGGAAAAGGTCGTCGTCGCGGCGTTGAAGTCGGCCTAGCCGCTACAGCTTGACCGCCGGCCCGCGCCGCCCCAACATCGTGGCGCCATGCAGCGCCTAGAGTTTCTCAGCAAGCCCTTCTGATCCCGGTCTCCCCGCGAGCCGTGTCACCGCCAGCGGACGCGCGTCCGCCGAGCTGCATTTGGGCTATCTGAGACTCACAACATGACCCACATCGACAGGCCTGCGCGGGCCGTGAACCCGCGCGCCGCCACCTACTACGCCCTCCTCGTTACCCAGACGGTCTCGCTGATCGGCAGCCAGATCAGCCAGTACGCGATCAGCATCGCCGTCTTCCGCGCTACCGGGCACGCCACCCCGCTTGCGCTCGTCGCCTTCTTCTCGACCGTGCCGTCGATCCTGCTCGGCGGGTTCGGCGGCGCGCTGGCCGACCGGTTCGATCGGCGCGGCATGATGCTGATCGCCAACCTCGGCTTCACCGCCGCCAGCGGCCTCCTGCTGCTGAGCTTCGCGTCGGGCGCGTTCCAGCTCTGGCATCTCTATGCGCTGACGCTCGCCGGGGCCCTGTTCGGGTCGCTGGAGCGGCCGGCGTTTCAGGCCTCCATCGCGATGCTGGTGCCCGACAACGGCCGCGACCGCGCTAACGCCATCGGTCAGATGGCCTACCCCGCAGCGGGCGTCGTCGCGCCGGCGCTGGCCGGCATCCTTTACGCTCTGGTGGGTGTGGTGGGCTCGATCAGCATCGACATTGCCACCTTCATCGTCGCCATCGCCGTGCTTGCCGTCGTCCGCATTCCCCGGCCGACCGAGACCGCCGAGGGACTGGCGATGCGCGCATCGGTCTGGCGACAAGCGTTCGACGGCTTCCGCTATCTGGCCAGGCGGCCGGTGCTGCTCGGCTTCTGCGTCTACGTCGCGGTGGTCAACTTCATCGCCAACGCCCCGATGGTGCTGCTGACGCCCTACGTGCTGACCCGCACCGGCAGCCCCCAGATCTTCGGCGCGGTGCTGGCGGCGATGAACGCAGGCGGGATTGCCGGAGCGCTGCTGATCAGCGCCGGGGTCCGGCTCGGATCGCGGATTAACACGGTGATGGTCGCGATCCTGGCCGCGGGGCTGTTCCTGGGCCTGGCCGGCGCGGCGCAGGGCGCGGCGGCGTTGGGCGCCTCGCTGTTCGTGATGCTCCTGGCGCTGGCCTTCACCGACGCCCCGTTCTGGTCGATGATGCAGGCCAAGGTGCCGCCCGATCTGCAGGGCCGCGTCTTCGCGGCCTATCTGCAGCTGATCATGCTGCTGTCGCCGATCGCCTACCTGATCGCCGGGCCGCTGGCCGACCGGGTGTTCGAACCGGCCCGGCGGCAACCAGCCTGGCAGGCTATCGGCTGGCTGGTCGGCGCTGGACCCGGTGCCGGCATGGGGCTTATGTTCGTCGTGTCGGGCGTTCTCGTGCTGGCGCTAAGCTTGGCGGTCTACGCCGTCCCGGCCATCCGCCGCCTCGAAGCGGACCTGCCCGATTACGTGGCCACCGACGTCTAGCCCGCGGCCGGCGCGGGCGTGCGGGCGCGCTCCAGCCCGAGACGCTCGAACTGGCTGGCCGGCGCCTGCATCTCCACCAACGCGGCCTGGAGCCGGGCCGCGAGGTCAGCCTCCAACTCGCCGCCGGCGAGGTTGCGCAGCTCGTCGGGGTCGGCGTCGAGGTCGAAGACGTAGTTGCCGGTGGCTTTGAAGGCCGCCCAGTAGGGGACGGCGTCGCCGGCGTCCCAGGTCTGGTGGATCACCGGCACGTCGGAGCCGGGCATGCGGTCGAGGAAGGCGCGGTCGTCGGGCAAGGGGAGGGCGGCGTTGCGCGACAGGCGGCCGTGGGTCGGCATGGTCGACCAGCGGTTGGAGAGCATCGAGAGCGGGGCGTTGGCGCCGGCCGGGCCACGCACATACTTATGCTGGCCGGTTACCAGCACAACCTCGCGGCCCCAGACACCGGTCAGGGCCCAGTCGCGCACCTTCTCCGCTTCGCCACGCAGCAAGGGCAGCAGCGAATGGCCGTGGGTGCGCTGGCGGGTGCTGACGCCGAACACCTCGGCCAGAGTGGCGTGAATGTCGACCGCCGTGGTCAGCGCATCGCAGACGCCGGGCGCGATGCCGGGGCTGCGGATCATCAGCGGGATGTGACCCATAGGCTGGTAGATCGGGCAGCCGGGCTTGCCCCAGATGTCCTTCTCGCCGAGGTAGTGGCCGTGATCGGTGCAGAGCACCACCATGGTGTCGTCGGTCAGGCCCTTGGCCTCGATCGCATCCAGAACCCGGCCCAGCCAGGCGTCGATCATCGAGAGCTTCGAGCCGTACTGGCAGCGGATCTGCCAGGCCTCGCGCTTCTTCAGCACCCCGCGCTGCATGGCGCCGACCACATAGGGCGGCCAGATCAGGTGCGGGCCCTCCCAGTCGGGGTCGTACATCGAGGCCCAGGGTTCGGGCGTGTCGAACGGCTCGTGCGGGTCGAACTCGTCGACGAACAGCATGAAGCGCTCATGCTGGCCGGCGTTGTCCTCGATCCAGCGCGCCGCGGCGGCCATCGTCTTGGGCCCCGGGAAGTCCGCTTCGGTGCGGAAATAGCCGCGGCTATCGTCGTAGGGCATGTGCCCGCGACCGAACGACGGCGCGCCGGCCCAGCTGGGATCGGCTCGGGTCTTCCAGGCGTCGCCCTCGTGGCCGCGCTGGTAGTCCCAGGCGGTGAAGTCGACGTGGTAGTTCTCGCCGCCGGTCTCGAAGAGGTGCGGGTGGTCGCTGATCAGCTGCGTCGTGACGCCGGCGTCGCGCAGCGCATAGGTGATCGCGTCTTCCCAGAGCTCCACCGAGCCCCAGGCCTTCCAGAGGAAATCGAGCGCGCCGCAGAGGATGTCGTGGCGCGCCGGCATGCAGGGCAGGGAGCCGGTGTAGTGGCGGGTGAACTTGACCGCGCCCTGGGCGAACTTGTCGATGTTCGGCGTGGCGAAATCCTTGCCGCCATAGGCCCCCAGCATGTGCCGGTTGAGGCTATCCAGCAGGATGACGACGACATTGCGGGGCTGGTTCATCGGGCCCACCATGACCGCTCGGAGACCTCGCGTGAAGGCGCGAAGGGCGATGTTAAGCCGCCCTGCCTAGTCTGACGCTCGCATGACTGACCCAGCCACTCCCCACGGCATCCCGCATGAGCACCTCGCGGCGCTGAGCCACGAGTTCCGCACGCCTCTCAATGGCGTGATCGGCATGGCGCGGCTGCTCGACGGCACCCGGCTGACGGCCGAGCAGCGATCCTATGTGGGCGCGCTGATCGAGAGCGGCGAGCACCTGCTGGGGCTGGTCAACGACATCCTCGACTACGCCCGCCTGGGCGCCGGCAAGACCGAGCTGGCGATGAGCGCCGTGGCGCCGGAGGACCTGCTGCGGCAGGTGTGTGAACTGCTCAGTCCCAAGGCGCACGAGAAGAACGTCGAGATCGGCTGGGCCGCCGACGGGGACCTCGCCCCGATCCTGGCCGACGAAGGGCGGATGCGGCAGATCCTGCTCAACCTGGCGGGCAATGCGGTGAAGTTCGTCGAGACCGGCGGGGTGCTGGTGCTGGCCGAGCGGGCGCCCGGCGGGCGGCTGCGCTTCACCGTCTCCGATACCGGGCCGGGCGTGCCGCAGGCCGAGCGGGCGCACATCTTCGAGGCCTTCGCCCAAGGCGGCTCCGGGCTCGGCGCGCGGCAGGGCGGCGCCGGGCTGGGCCTCGCCATCGCGGCGCGGCTGGCCGACGCCATGGGCGGCGAACTGGGGGTCGGCGGCGTGGCCGGCAACGGCGCGGACTTCTGGTTCGAGGCAGCGTTCGAAGCCGCCGCCGAGCCGGCGCCGAAGGCGGCGCTCGACGGCCGCACCGTGGGTATCGCCTCGCCCAGCGCCATCGTCCGCGAGGCCGCGGCGCGGCAGATCGAGGCCAGCGGGGGCCGCGCGGTGCGCGCCAGCGGTGTCGAGGAAGCCCTGCAGCTGACCAGCGACGACGCGGTAATCCTGATCGACCAGGCGCTGGCCGGGCCAGGCGCGCCGCTGTCGCCGCCGCCCGGCCGCGCCGGCGTCATCCTGCTGAAGCCCGAGGAGCGCGACCGCATCGCCGCCAGCCGCGGCGCCGGCTTCGAGGGCTATCTGATCAAGCCGCTGCGCCGCGCCTCGCTGGTCGAGCGGGTGCTGGCGGCGGGCCATCCTCAGGCCGCCGAGGACGATCGCATC
>DATAVF010000330.1:0-10315 GCA_036267835.1 Caulobacteraceae bacterium
GATCAGCCAACGGTCGCCGAAGAGGTCGTCCAGGAGGGGGCGAAAGTGGCTGAGGTGGACGGTGCCCGGAATGGTGCCGCCGCGCATGCCGACCGAGCGGGCCACATCGTCGTTGTGGATGGAGTTTTCGCCCGCCTGCCAACGATTGACCGGCTGCACCCACGCGCCGCGCAGCGGCTCTTCCAGGGTCACACTTTCCATAGTCGTTCCTCCGTCTTGTTCTTGGGTATCAAGCCGCCGCCAGAACCTTCTCGCCCATCATTTCCTCGTAGTTGCGGCGATAGAAGCGGTCCTTCGCGTCCTCGTCGATGCGCGCCATCGTGCGCTCGAAGCGGCCCAGGGGATCGTTGGTGCCTTCCGGGTGCGGGTAGTCGCTGGAGAACATGAAGAGGTCGGCGCCGCCGTCCTCGATCATCCGGCCGGCATCCTCGCCCGGGAAGGGCGTGAACTTCACCGCGCGGCGGATGTACTCCGACGGCTTCATCGGCATCGCCTTCAGGTAGGGATCGGTGCGGCCGAAGCTCTTGAAGCCGAGGTCCAGTTCGCGGAGGAACTCCGGCGCCCAGCCCGCGCCGGACTCGATGATGCCGCCGCGCAAGGCCGGGAAGCGCTCGAAGACACCGTCGTAGACCATCGCGGTCAGCCACACCTGGGGGGCGAACGACAGCATGATGTAGTCGGCGAAGCGCAGGTTCTCGCCGCCGCCATGCAGGTCGGGAGCGCGTTCGCGGCCGTTGTTGCGGAAGGGCATGGGCTGGGTCTTGGTGCCCGGCCCGATGTGCAGCATGAACGGCGTGCCCGTCTCCTCCAGGCGCGCCCACACCGGGTCCAGATCGGGGTGGCCGGGCGAGCGTTCGCCGGCCGCGCCGGCCGAGACCATGATCGCCTTGTTGCCGGCCTTGAGCGCGGCGTTCACTTCCTCCAGCGCGCGGTCCGCATTATCGAGCGGGGCGAAGGCCACGCCGCACAGCCGTGCGTCCGGCCGGCAGAAGGCCGCCATCGCCTCGTTGTGGGCGCGCACGCCGGCGTATTTGACGCCTTCATCCTTCGCCCCCAGCGCTGGCGACAGCGACGAGGTGCCGAAGACCAGCTGGCTCGAGAAGCCGAAGAGGTCCAGCACCCGGCTGCGTTCGGACGGATCGAAGGCGCCCGCGGCGGTCCAGCCCTTCGGGCCGGCGATCGGATTTTCGAAGGCCTTGGCGTCGGCGTCCGCATCGGTGCGGCGGGCTTTCGCCTGGTCGAGCAGCTTGTCGATGCGTCCCGGTTCGCGACCATAAAGCGGGCGCAGCTTCGACCTCAGGTCGTCATCCATGAACGGCTCGAGCCACTCGCGCGTCTCCATGACGTGGCTGTCGGCGTCATTGATCGTCCGGCCCTGGGCATAGGTCATGGCGGCGTCTTCCTCACGTTCTGACGGGTTTGATTATACCGTAAGGCCATCAGCCATACGCTGTATAGAGGGATCGCGACGGGGCTTGCGCCGCCAGTCCAGACGCGTTTTGGGACGGGCCCAGTTGCGCTGTGGGACGGACGCCACAAGGTCCGGGTCTGCGCGGTCACGAGGGAGAATTGAAACGTGGGGGAACTGGATCGCGATCGGATCGCCGCCGCCGCTCTGGCGGTGGCCGACGAGCGCGGCTTCGAGGGGTTCACCATGCGCGCGGTGGCCGACGCGCTCGGCGTGACGCCGATGGCGCTCTACCATCACGTTGCGGACAAGGCCGCGCTCGCGGCGCTGCTGGTGGAGGCGGCGATCAATGCTCAGCCGTTGCCGGCGCCGACGGGGGATTGGCGCGAAGACCTGTGGGGCATCGCGCAGTGGATGCGTTCCAGCACGCGCGCCCACCCCGTGGTGGCTCACATCCGCCGCAGCTATGGCGTCTGGACGGAGTCGAGCCTGCAGATCACCGAGCGCTGGCTGAGCCTTTGGCAACAGAGCGGGCTTCCGCTCGACAGGGCCGTCACCGCGGCCACCACGAGCAGCCTGGCGATCGTGGGGATCGTCGCGGAGGAGGCTATCCTGACCGGCATGAAGCGGCCCAGCGAGGCGCAGCTATCCTGGCTGCCGAACGCCCGGATGGTCTTCAACGCGAGGCCGGACCGGGACGCCAACTTCGAGCTTTCGGTTCGCGCTTTGATCGATGGCCTTCACGCACGCCTGGGCCTGGTTGAGCCTGTCGGCTGACGACCGGTCTTGGCCCGCCGTTCATCCAGCGCCGAAATGCTCACCCCACCCAGTCGGCCTTCAGCCGCCTCGCGCCGATGAAGTAGTGGACGGCGGCCCAGAGGTTCACAACGGATCCGATGACGAGCGCATAGCGCAGGCCCTGGCCGCTGGCGTGGGCGGCGTCCGCCAGCCCCAACGCCACGGCGTGGCTGCTCAGGAAGTCGCTGAGCGCGCCGATGGCGGGTGGGCCCAGGCCATAGCCGAGGGTGTTGATCACGATGATCACCAGCGCGCTGGCGGTGGCTCGCACTCGGGGCTGCACCACGCCCTGAGCGGTGGTGTAGAGCGAGATCAAATAGGAGCTGGTGCAGAGCAGGCCGACGATCTGCAGCACGATGAGCATGGGGAATGACGGCGTCAGGTAGGCGGCGACGGAAACCGGCACGCCGATCGCCACGCCAATGGCTGGCCAGCGCGCCAACCAGGCCCGGTCCTTTTCCATCAGGGCGCTCAGGATTTTCCCGACGGCGTAGCCGACCACGACAGTGAGGCCGCCCACCAAGGGTCCGAGGACCAGGCCGACCTGGGTCAGCGTGACATGATGGACACGCAACATGAAGGACACGATGTACTGGCCGTTGCCCACCGCCACGAAGTTGACCAGTCCGGTGGCCAGCGCGATGTGCCAGAAGCTGCGCTTGCTCAGCAGCTCGCGCAGCGCTGTGCGCAGGTCGGGGGTCGCCTCCGACCCGGTGGCCGCGCCGCCGCCGGCGCCCCGCGGCGGCTCGCGCACCGTCAAACGGCAGATGAGGGCGATCAGGATGCCTGGGCCGCCCAGCGCGATGAACGCCATGCGCCAGCCGTAAAGGTCGGCGACGACGCCGCCGAGAACCCCGGCGATGATCCCGCCAATCGGGATCGCCGTCAGATGGATGGCGATCGCCGCGGCGCGCCGGTTGGCGGGGAAGTAGTCCGAGATGAGGCTCTGCGAGGGCGGCAGGCAGCCGGCCTCGCCGATGCCGACGCCGAAGCGCGCCAGCAGCAGTAGCGGAAACGAGGCCACCAGGCCGCAGAGCGCCGTCATCAGGCTCCAGAGCGCCGTGCAGACGGCGAGCACGCTGTTGCGGTTGTAGCGCTCGGCCAGGCGGGCCACAGGCAGGCTGGCGAAGGCGTTGCAGAGCGCGAAGGCGGGACCGCCGAGCAGGCCCAGCTCGAAGTCGCTGAGGTGGAACTCCGGCTTGATCTTCTCCTGCAACAACGCGACCAGGCCGCGGTCGAGCAGGTTGATCCCGTAGATCACCATCAGAACGGCGAGGACGTAGGCTCGGTAGGGCTTGGTCGTGAAGCCCGGAAAGCTGCTGTTCGTCGGCGGGGCCGGGTCAATCGTGGCCTCGAACGCCGTAACCTCGGTCAACTAACCACGATCCGTACGCGGCCCAGGTTCTGGACGCGGGCGTAGGCGGTCTTCTCCGTCTCGCCGTCGCGCTGAACGGTGGCGCGCAGGGCGGGGAAGTAGGTTCCAGGCGCCTCGAACGCGTAGATGGCGGAGGTCGTCACGCTGGGCGACTGGGTGATGTCCGAGGTGAGCGGGTATTGGCCGGCGCCCTCGAAGTCCCACTCGGCGCGCACCACCGGTCCTGCGCCCGGCGGCGCCTCGATCATGGCCTCGAACGCCACGGCCTCGCCGACCTTGACCTCGGCGCGCGCCGCGCCATTCGCCGTCAGCTCCACGGTGGGCTGCACGCCCTTGCGGGCGGCGGCGCGGGCCGGCAACCGCACCTGCGCGTCCTCGACCGAATACCCGCAGCTGTCCGGCGGCGGCACGCCCTTCTCGACCCACGCCGCCAAGTCGCGCAGCGCCTGCTGCAGGACGCCCTGGTAGGAGATGACCCGCGTGGTCGCCACCGGCCGCGGGTCGGCGGGCGAGGCGCTCTGGGTGGTGTGCAGCGTGTGATCGACGAACCAGAGGCGGTAGCGGTCGTCGAGTTCGGCGCCGAGCTCGGCCTTCACCCGAGCGCGGTACCAGTCGGCGCCCCACGGGTAGGCGGCCTCGTCCATCAGCGCCTGCATGACGATCACCTTGCCATGGAAGCGCCCGCTCTGGGTCGCGCCGCCGCTCTGCACTTCCCGGCCGGGCAGCAGCGGCCGCTGTGGATAGAGCGCTTGGCCGTCCGGCCCCTTGTACTGATCCCAGGCGTAGAATTCCGGATCCTGGATCTGGTGGCGGTGGTAGGTTTGCGTGGCGAGATAGATCGAGTTGTCGATCTCGATCTCATCGCCGGGCCTGAGCTGCGCCATCGCGTGGAAGTGGCCCTGGCCGAAGCCGACCATGATCGCGTCGCGAACCACGCCGGCGATGTAGAGGATGTGGCCGGCCGCGCCGCCGCTCTTCACGATGATCGAGGCGCCTTGCAGATTTCCCTTCGGCAGATCGACGACCCGAAGCGCGGCGGGGAACGACACGCCGCTGTCCCTCTGCGAGGTCGCCATGATCAGCGGCAAGCCGATCTGGCGCGCCTCGTCCGGCATGACGAGGGCGCTGATCTGGGTCGGATGCTGGATGCGGGCGGCCTTCAGCGACGGCGTCGGGTCAGCGCCCAGGTAGCCCGGCTTGGTCCAGAAGTCCTCGAAGTAGGTCGGATCGCCATCGACGATGCGGTCGACCAGGGTGGTGAAGACGCCGGTGTAGCCGAAGGCGATCTTGTGGAAGTTGAACCAGGCGCGCGGCGGAAAGCCGAAACGGGTGATCTCGCGCAGCGCCTCAGCTTCCTCGTCGGTCAGGCCGGCGTACATGTCGCCGCTGCCGCCGGGATCGATGGCGTCGATGATCTGGGGAAACTTTGGCCCCAGGACGCGCATGGCGTGGGCCTGGACGGTGAAGAAGTGCGGGATGCTGACGGGTGTCCCATGCACGAAGGGCACGCTGCCGTCCCAGACCCCCGGGATGTTCTCGACGCAGCCCAGCGTCTTGAAGGCGCCGCCGCTGCCGCCATAGACGTAGCCGTAGGGGCGATGGGCGCCGTACATCTCCGCCGCGACGGTGCGAGAGTATTCGGCCACCGCCGCATTGGCCTCGGCGCTGCCGCCGAACATGTCCTTCGCGCCCTGGTTCGACTCCACCAGGTAGGCGCCGCTCGCAGCGGCGAAGCCCACGCCGTTGGCTTGATGCATGGCCTGCGGCGCGGAGTTTTCGCTCCCGGACACAGCCTGCAGCGGTTGGAAGAACCGTCCGCCGTACTGATCGGCCGGCGGGAAATAGAAGGAAAACAACAGCTCCGTGCCCTTGAAGCCGCCGTGCATATAGCGGTGGCGGGTGGGCGCATCGCGCCATTCGTCGACGTCTATGAACGGCTCGTTGTACACTGCAGCAGTCTCCCTGATGCGCTTTTTATGTCGCGACGCCGCCGCGCCTACGGGCTTGCTTTCCGTACGTCGTAGAGCGAAATCCGTACTGCGTATAGTTCGATTGAGGCCATCGCGCCGGCCGCGCGGACCTTCGCGCGCTGGCGGCGACAAAAGGATTAGGCGGCAGGATGATGAAGTTTTCTGATGAACGTGAAGAGGACGGCGTTGCGCGCCGTTCGTTCGAACTTGAGGTGGCTGGCGACAGCGTCCCGGGCGTGATCTGGACGCCGCAGGGCGCGAAGGGCCCCCGGCCGCTCATCCTGATGGGTCATGGCGGCTCGCAGCATAAGAAGACGGCCGGCATCGTGGCGCGGGCGCACGCCTATGCGCGGAAATACGGCTACGCCACGCTGGCGCTCGATGCGCCAGGCCACGGCGACCGTATCAGCCGCGAGCAGGCCTCGCAGGCCGAGCGCGAGACCGGCGCGGTCGTGCGTGGCCAGGCGCCCGCTCCGGGCGCCGCGAGCGAAGGCATCCGCCGGCTATCGAACCTGGCGCCGAAGGTGATCGCCGAGTGGAAAGCCGGCCTCGACGCGGCGCAGTCGCTCGACTTCATCGGCAAGGACGGCCCGGTCGGCTATTGGGGCGTGTCGATGGGCACGCTGTTCGGCGTGCCCTTTGTCGCCGCCGAACCGCGCATCAAGGCCGCGGTCTTCGGCCTCGCCGGACTGCTTCCCGGGGTCCAGAGCTTCGAAGCCGCCGCGAAGACCATCGCCATCCCGCTGCAATACGTCTTCCAGTGGGACGACGCGGTCGCGCCGCGCGACACCGGCATCGCGCTATTCAACAGCTTCGGCTCGAAAGAGAAGACGATGCACATCAACCCGGGCGGCCACATGGACATCCCCGATTTCGAGCGCGGCGCTTGGGAAGCCTTCTACACCCGCCATCTCGGGCTCGGGCAGGTGTGAAGCTATCCCCTAGCGACGCCGCAGGGCGGCGCTGGAGAGCGCGACATGCACGGCGGCCAGCAATATGTGGGGTTGCTCGACGTGGCGCTCGAAGACGGGTGACGTTGTCTGGCGGGATCGCGGCCCCCGGCGTTGCCGAGGGCCATCCACTCGCACCGCGCCGACCCGCGCTTCGCTTGGTGCCTCGGTGTTCGGTGCAGCGCTCGATCTGGAAGCCTTGCAGGAGTCCAGGATCCAGCTCGTCTGCGGTGAGTTGGACCTGGCAGAGCTGAAGATCCCGGCGCGGATCGCGGAGGAGCTCAAGCCGCTCGGCGGACTCGGCCGCAACCGGGTGGAGCGCGTAGGGTTGTTGTTCGCCAACTACCGCGATCAGGGCCGGGACGCGCGCCTGGATTTCGCCCCCGGTGTGGCGCACGAGGGTGTCCGCTGCGTTGATACTGACGCAGACTTCCTGGCTGCCGTTTCTGGCTGAGCCGATCAGACTGACCTGCTACTTGAACACTTTAGCGAGGAGCACCGTTTGGTGGAAAATGATCTCAAGGAAATGACCGCCCAATTGTAGCGAACTACGTCGAACATAATAGTGTGGGCGTAGGCGCGACACTGGTCCTCGAGCCAGGCGTTCAGCTCCCGCGGCGTCTTGACCCTCTGCCGGGGCCTGAACACCACGTCGCGCATCGTGCCGACCTGGTTCTCGACCTGGCCCTTCTCCCAGCCGGACGCTGGCGTGCAGGCTGTCGGCTCGACCAGATGATGCGAGCACATCTGCAGGAAGCGCCGGTTGTAGGTGCGCGCGCGGCCGACGAACACGGCGTCGACCGCGGTCTTCATGTTGTCGTAGATCCCGCGCCGGCAGACCCCGCCGTAGAAGGCGAAGGCCTTGTCGTGGGCGTCGAACACCATCTCCTGGGTCTCACGGGGATAGGCTCGGACGAACGGCATGCGGCTGAACGAGAGCCGCATGTGCGCCGCCTTCACGGTCACCGGCAGGCCGGCCAGTTCAATCGCGTCGTGGCTCCAGTCGAACTGGTAGGCCTCGCCCGGATGAAGCTTAAGGGGATGAACGCCTGGACCGGCGCCCTGGCGTGCTCGGTGCGCTAGGCCCTGACGAAACGATGCACGCTGTCGTGGGCGCCGTCGTAACCACGACCGCGAAGTTCCTCGAACAGCCGCTGGGTGGAGCGCCGCTCGCGCCGGGGGACCTTCGCCTCGGACTCGAGGATCGCGGTCAGGGTCTCAACCCAGGCTCCCAGCTTCGGCAGCGGTTGGGTCGCCCGCTTGTAGCTGAACTCAGTGGCCCGCGAGCGCAGAACCTTGCGCACCGTGTCCCGCGCGATCCCCAGTTCGCGGGCGATCCGCCTGATCGGCTTGTGGTTCTGGAAATGCTCGAACCGGATCCGCGCAATCGTCTCCACGCCCGTCATCCCCCGCCCCCTCCACACCCAGGAGCGAGCATCCAAAACCACAGGTCAGGGGGCTAATCTTCGACGCGAAAAACACCCCTCAGGGGGACAACATTGCAGGCGATCTCACACACCTAGCGGCTGGACGACCGCTTCCGGGTGCTCACCGCCGGACGGCGCTGCCGCGCCAGCGCACGCTCATTGCGACCCTCGACTGGAGCCATGACCTGCTACCCGTGCGGGACGTCGCCAAGGGCGGTGGAGTGTGGAAAACGGCCGTTGAGGCTTTCCTCCCGATTTCGCCGCTAGTGCGACGGCTGCAACACGCTGTGATGCTCCGCGCCTCCAAATTGAGCCCGGTATGCGGCGGCCAAGGCTGGCTGCAGCAGCTGGATCAACGTGGCATTCTCGATCCAGACGTCGACCGCTTCGACGTTGTCTTCGGCTACTGCGTAGAACTCCCAGCCCTCGCGCATCGCAATGGCGGTTATCGCTTCAGCCGACATTTCGACCGAAAGGCCGAGTCGCCGAGGGGGGATGGGCGCCGTGGTAACCTTTCCTTGCTCGTCTCTGTTCGGCATAGCTACTTGGACGTCTATCCGTTCACTGCCATCGAGGCCGCATGAGAAAGACCAGCCATCCCGCCGGCGTCGTGCATCGGCTCAGAGTCGAGAGCGATGTGCTGAAGGACAACCTCTTCGGCGACCCGACTGAGCGGACTGTCGATGTCTACGTGCCAGCCGGAAGCGAAGGATCGGGTCTGCCGCTGCTGGTCGATCTCGTCGGCTTCTCCGCGGGCGGACCGGTGCACACCAACTGGGTGGCATTGCGGGAGAATGTGCCGGAGCGCCTGGACCGCTTGATCGGCGAGGCGTTGATGCCGCCGGTGGTGGTCGCTTTCCCCGATTGTTTCACCCGCGTCGGCGGGAACCAGTACATCAATTCCGCCGCTACCGGCGCGTGGGCGGACTTCCTGACGGGCGAAATGCTCGCTGCGGTGGAGGGTCGCTTCGGTTGCGGTGGTCAGGGCCGCCGCGGCGTGTTCGGCAAGAGTTCGGGCGGTTATGGCGCGATCGTTCACGCGCTCGACCACGCCGATGTTTGGGCCGCGGCCGCCTGCCATTCCGGCGATATGGCCTTTGAACTCTGCTACCTGCCCGACATGCCCGACACCCTGCGCGCGTTGTCACGCGACGCGGGCTCGATCGAAGCTTGGTGGACCAAGTTCGAGAGTGCGAAGAAGCCGCCGGAGCACGTTTTCAAGGCGCTCAACATTCTGGCGATGGCCGCCCACTACGACCCCGACGCGACTCAGTTCCTGGGGCTTCGCCTGCCGGTGACGTCCGACACCTGCGAGATCATCCCCGAGCGCTGGGCAAACTGGCTGGAGCACGATCCGATGGTCAAGCTCGAGCGCCAGGCCGACGCGCTCCGCGAGCTTAAGGCGCTCTACATCGATTGCGGAACAACGGATCAGTTCAACTTGGTCTACGGCGCGCGGCGTCTCCATCGCCGGCTGGATGAACTCGGCGTCGCACACCGGTACGAGGAATTTGACGATAACCACACCGGCGTCGACTACCGCATGGACCTGAGCCTGCCCTTCCTCGCCACGGCGCTGACCGGTTGAAGGCTTAGGTCCGGCTCGTTGCCGCTAACGCGACCAACCGGCGAGCAGGCTTGGCAACGCGGCCTCTTCGCGCGCACACTCAAGTCCAGGCTCGACTTTCGGGGGTGGGCGATTGCGCTTTCAGAGAGTGCGGCCGGCGTGGCCTTGAGCGCCATGATTGCCCGGGCCGAGCCGATGCTGAAACGGCGTCATATCGCGGCGGCGACGATCGGCAACGCGCTGGAGTTTTCGGACGTGTTACTTCGTCAAGCGATAGAAACTCCTTGCAGGACATCGAGACCTGGTGCGCCCTCGGGGGCGCCGCAGCCCACGACACGCCAGCGTTGAAAGGCCGACGACCAGAATCGCGAAGCCCAAATTTCGCCTACCGGGGGCGCTGTTCATTGCTCATGCCTTGGCGCGTGCCACGCCCGCCTAGAAGGGGAAGTGGCTCGCTCTGGTTCCCGAACGACGCAGTCACCAGTGCGCCCGAATCCGTGCGACGCGGGATCGGCGCGCTGAAATTCTGATCAGGGCGCCGGAGGTGATGACGGGGGCGCCCTGGCTGGTGAGAGGCTGAAGGCGAGCCCCGCCGCCGGCGCGGCGACCGGTTCGATCCCCTGCCCTCTCAGAATTGTCGCGATCGCGGTGGCGCGGCGCTGGTCAAGCCTGGGGCGTTCACCGAGCGGTACGCCAGCGCCGAGCCCACGCAGACAATCGAACCTCGGTTGCGTGGACGCATGTGCCGCAAGGCCGCCATCACGCCGTGGACCTGGCCGAGATAGGTGACGTTGGTGCCCCGCTGAAACTCAGCCGCGGT
>DATAVF010000331.1:0-6653 GCA_036267835.1 Caulobacteraceae bacterium
GCCGAAGCCGAACGAGAGGTGGGTGCGGGGGCGTTCGCGATCGATGATGTAGGCGTAGGGATCGGCGATCACTTCGTCGTCGCGGTTGCCCGAGATGTACCACATCACCACCCGGTCGCCGGCCTTGATCTGCTTGCCGCGGAACTCGAAGTCCTGCGTCGCGGTGCGGGCCATGTGGGCCAGCGGCGTCTGCCAGCGGATGGTCTCGGAGACCATCGAGGGGATCAGTTCCGGGTTGGCGCGCAGCTTGGCGTACTCGCCCGGGTTACGGTTGAGCGCGAAGATCGAGCCGGAGATGGTGTTCCGGGTGGTGTCGTTGCCGCCGATGATCAGCAGGGTGACGTTGGAGAAGTACTGGTCCATCGAGCAGTTACGGGTGTCGGCCCCGTGCGCCAGCATCGAGATCAGGTCGCCGCCCGGCTCGGCGTTCACCCGCTGGTTCCAGAGGTCGACGAAGTAGTTGCGGCAATCGGCCAGCAGCTGGCGGCGCTCGGAGTAGGTGTTCCACGGGCCGTGGCCGGGCGCGGTGGTCATGGTGTCGGACCACAGGGTCAGCTTGCGCCGTTCCTCGAACGGGAAGTCGAAGAGGGTGGCCAGCGTCATCGTGGTCAGCTCTTTGGAGACGAGGTCGACCCAGTCGAAGGGCTCGCCGATCGGCAGCGAATCCAGGATCAGGCCGGCCCGCTCGCGGATCTGCGGCGCCATCTCGGCCAGCCGCGCCGGCGCGACGCCGGGGCTCACGGTCTTGCGCTGGATGTCGTGGCCGGGCGGATCCATGTTGATGAAGCTGTTGGTGTCGTCGGCGGTCTCGCCGTCGGGCCGCTCGCGCTGGATGAAGGCGTCGGGCGGCAGGACGCTGGGCTTGGGCGGCAAGCCGATGCCCTTGGCCGACGAGAACACCTGGTGATTGGTGTCGATGGCCATGATGTCGTTGTACTTGGTGATCGACCAGAACGCCCCGTAGTTGCTGTCGGGCGTCCAGTGCACCGGGTCCTCGGCGCGCAGGCGCTCGAAGTAGGGCCAGTGCGCATCATCGCGGAAGGCCGAGGCCCACGCCGGGTTCAGCACCTCCAGCGGCGTCTCGTAAGCCCGCCTGCGGGCCAGCGCCCGCTTCTCCTGCAGGATGTCCACCACGCCATCGGCCATCGTCCGCGCCTTTCCTGCCCCCGGATATTATCGCCGATCATTCACCCGGCAGGTGGCGCGGAGCAACGTCTAAGTTCCGCGAGTCACACGCCGAGCCAGGTGAGACCGCCCGGCAGGTCGGTCGCGGCGTAGTCGATCTGCAGCACGCGGCGCCGGGCCGGCTGGTCTGCGGCCTGCGAGGCGTGGAGGATCGATGCACGGGTTTGTCCGATGTGGCGCGACAGGGCCTGCGGCAGCGCGATGGCCCGCTCTTGACGTTGGGCTACAATCGTAGTCTCGTAGCGCCTCCAACGAAGGAGACGCAACCCATGCTGCTGTCGCGTATCGTTCCGAGCCTCCCGCTCGGCCTCATCGTCCCCCTGGCGCTGCCCGCCATTGCCAGCGCCGCGCCGCTGGACGCAGTGGCAGTCGCTGAGCACGCCACGCTGATCAACCAGCTGATCATGGCCGCGTTGCTGGCCGCCTCGGTCGCCGGCGCGGTGGTGTGCGGGCTGAAGCTCGCGGCGGGGCCCCGGCAGGCGGGTGGGTCGCTGTTCCTGTCGGGACTGCGGTTCGGCGGGCCGCTCGCGGGCCTGCTCGGCGCCGCCTGGCAGGCGCTGCGCTCGTTCATCGCCCTGTCCAACCTGACCACCGAGCCCAGCCTGCACGCCCTGGCCCCGGGCCTGGCCGAATGCATGCTGCTGATCGTGCTCGGCCTCTTCGCCGGCGCCGTCGCCGTCATGGGCAACTGGGCGCTCGAGGCGCGGATCGACCAGGCCGTGCTGCGGCCATGAGGGGGGCGGTTCACGTCACCGAGGCCGAGGGCGAACTGCTGGAGGCGCTCTGGCGCTGCGGGCCGCTCTCGCCCGGGGCGCTGGTCGCCGAAGTGCAGAAGGCGCGCTCCTGGGGCCGGGCCACGATCAAGACCCTGCTGGCCCGGCTGATGCACAAGCGCGTGGTGCTGTCGCAACGCGACGACGGCACGCTGCGCTACCACGCGATGGTCGAGCGCGAGGCCTTCGTCGAGGCGGAGGTGCAGGCGCTGGCCGACCGGCTGTTCGGCGGCGACTTCGCCAAGCTGGCGGCTTTCGCGGCGGAACGGGTCGGCGGCGGTTAGGGCGCGTCGTCGATGCCGAGCAGTTCGAGGGGGCGGTGGCGGCCCTCGACGCAGGTCCAGAGCCAGAACGCCATGGCGAGGGCCGCAGCCGTGGCCGCGACCGCGGGAGTCGCGATGGCCAGGGTCGCGCGGTCCAGCACGACGTCGAGCCAGGGCGACAGCGCCCAGAGGATCGCGCCGGCGGCGATGGCCACGGGCAGCATGCCCAGCAGCTCCAGCTGGAAGCGGCGGCGCGCCGCCCGGGCCATCACCGCGACCACGAACTGCGCATCGGCGGCCGGCGGCTCGTCGGCGGCCCAAAGCGCGGCCAGGAGGGGGTCCGCCAGCGGCTGGTCGGCCAGCAGGGCGTCAGGATCGCTCACCTCGTCCTCCTAGCAGCTCCAGCAGTTTTGCGCGTCCCCGCGTGACATGGGATTTCACGGTGCCCAGCGGCAAGTCCAGCGCGGCGGCGGCCTCGGCGTGGGAGAATTCGGCCGCCAGGCAGAGCGCGACGGCGGCGCGCTGCTTCGGCGGCAGGGCGGCGAGGGCCGTGGCCGCGTCCAGCCGGCGGTCCGGGTTGGCGGCCGCCGGCATGTCAGGCTCGGCCTCGCGTTCGCGGCGCAGGCGCCGGCCCTCGGAGCGGGCGCGGGCCAGCCACTTGCGGTAGGCGACCCCGCAGAGCCAGGCGCGGAAGCTCGCGCCGGGGCGGAAGCTCGCCAGCCGCCTCCAGGCGGTGACGAAGGTCTCCTGCGCCAGGTCGTCGGCGTCGGCGTGGTTGCCGCTGAGCCGGCGCAGGAAGCCGCGCACCGGGGCCTGGTGGCGTTGCACCAGCCGGGCGAAGGCGGGCGCCTCGCCGGCCGCGGCCGCCGCGATCAGCGCCGCCTCCCCGTCGGGCGCAGAGCCCTGGGGGCTCATCTGTCATTCGGGCCGGATCGCAAGGCGAAGATGGTGCTGATGACGGCAAAGATCAGCGACCCCATCGCCAGCACGCTCATGATGATCGCCACCAGGATGAACGGATGGAAGCGCCCGTGGTAGCCGGCGAAGTCACCGATCCCACCGAATTCCGCGGCCATGCCGAAGCCGACCGCGAGGCAGAGGAAGACGACGAAGTTGCGCCACTCGCGGTAGGGTCCCCAGCGGCGGCCATAGCGCCAGCGGCGCGGGCCCCAGTAGCCGCCCCAGTAGCCGTTGTAGCCGCCGTAGCCGTAGCCCCCGTCATAGGGCGGCGGCGTCGGTCCGGGCGCGCCGGGATCGACCCCGCCGAGCAGCCTGGCGACCTCGGCCGGGTCCTTGCCTTGCTGGGCGTAGGTCTTCATCAGCTCCAGCCGGTGGCGCTCGCGCAGATAGCTCATCCACATGCCGAAGGCGCCGAAGCCGAAGCCCATGATCGGGAAGATCAGCCACCAGAACGAGAAGAATAAGTAACCCATGGCTCCTCGGGTCTCCTGACAGGCGGCGCGGTCGGCCGCCCTCTCGGACAAGCATTTGCCGCCGGCGCGGCGATCGGATGCAAGCCCCGCTAGATTCCGGCCGCCGCGTCGCTCAGCACCTCGCGCATCCAGGCCATCGGCGGCTCGGCCAGGCGGTCCTTGCGGTAGAGCAGGGTCACGTCGACGGGCGGGGTTTCGTAGGGCGGCTCCAGCAGCGCCAGCCGCCCGCTCTGAGCCGAGAGCAGGGCGAAGCGGCGCGGGATCAGCGCGGCCATCTCCGAGCGGGCGACGATGGCGATGGCCGAGAAGGTGTCAGGCGCCTCGACCCCGATGCGGCGGCGCAGGCCCTGCTTGGCCAGCTCGCTGCCGAAGGCCCCGAGGTCCTCCCAGCTGGCTCGCACCGAGATGGTGGGACGTCCGACCGTCTCACGCCGCCCGGTGACCACGACGTGCGGCACGCTCACCAGGCTTTGCAGGGTCGCCGGCTCCGCCGTCAGCGGATGGCCGGCCCGGACCACCCAGGCGAGCTCCTCGCGCATCAATCTGTCGCGGGCGAACCGCTCCGGCGCGGACTCGAACAGGGAGACGACGAAATCGACCCGCGCGGCGTCGAGCTGCTCCACCAGGTCGGGCGGGTTTTCGGCGATCTCCAGGATCACGCTGGGCGCGCGGGCCTGCAGCTCGCCGACCACCGCCGGCATCAGCGTGGCGCACGCGTAGGGCCCGGCGATGACCCGGAAGCGGTGGTCGCTGACCGTCGGCTCGAAGTCGGCCGGCGTCAGCGCGCTTTGCAGCTGGCCGAGGGCGGTGTGCAGGCTGGGGCCGATTTCCATCGCCCGCCGCGTCGGCTGCATGCCCTGGCCGTCGCGCAGGAAGAGTTCGTCGCCCATATGGTAGCGCAACCTTGCGAGCGCGTGGCTGACCGCGGACGGGGTCAGGCCCAGCCGGGCGCCGGCGCGGGTGACGCTGCGTTCCTCCATCAGGACGTCGAAGACCCGCAGCAGGTTGAGGTCGAGGCTAGCCAGATGCATCAGATTCATCTAAGCGGTGACAACATATCATTTGGATCATGCACTGCCGCCGCTTACCTGCAAGCGGTAAGAACGGAATCGCCGCGCGGGCCTTGCACCGCGGGGCGCTTTTGTTCGTTCCGTCAGTGCAAGTCATAAGGACCAACCGGCGTGGCGCGCGACGAGGCTACCACGGCAGAGAGAGAAGCGACGACGGCGCTGGCGCCGGCGGAGGTCGCCCGCCGCCCGGGCTTCCTGAGCCGCTTCCGCTGGCCGCTGATGATCGGCGGGCCGCTGCTGCTGCTGGCGATCGCCGGCTATTTCGTGCTGACGTCCGGCGGCTCGCAGAACACCGACGACGCCTATGTTCAGGCCAACCGGGTGCCGGTCAGCGCCAGCATCGGCGGGCGGGTGATCGAGCTCGACGTCACCGAGAACCAGCCGGTGAAGGCCGGCCAGACCCTGTTCAAGCTGGATACCCGCGATCTGGCGGCCAGCATGGAGCAGTCGCAGGCCCAGTTGTCGTCGGCGCGGCTGCAGGTGCAGGCGTTGCGCGCCAGCTATCAGCAGGCGCAGGAGGCGGTGACGACCGCCAAGACCACGGCCGCTTTCGACGACCGCGAGGTCATCCGCCAGCAGGCGCTGATGAGCGCCGGCGTCGCCTCGCGCGACCAGTACGAGACCGCGGTCCACAACGCCGACATGGCCCGCCAGGGCATCGCCTCGGCCCAGCAGGCGCTGGCCAAGGCGCTGGCCGACCTCGGCGGCGCCCAGGCCACGGCCGACAACCAGCCGATGGTGCTGCAGGCCAAGGCCGCCCTCGACAAGGCCCAGCTGAATCTGTCCTACGGCGCCATCGTCGCGCCGCAGGCCGGCGTGGTGACCCGGGTCGATCAGTTGCAGGTCGGCAGCTACGTCAATCCCGCCCAGACCCTGTTCTGGCTGGTGGCCGGCACGCCCTGGATCGAGGCCAACTTCAAGGAAGACCAGCTGGCCAAGATGCGCATCGGCCAGCCGGCGACTATCCACATCGACGCCTGCCCCAACCACGACTTCCCCGGCCACGTGCAGAGCTTCAGCCCCGGCGCCGGCCAGGCCTTCTCGCCGCTGCCGGCCCAGAACGCCACCGGCAACTGGGTCAAGGTGGTGCAGCGGCTGCCGGTGCAGATCGCCTTCAACAAGGCCCCGCCGGCGGTCTGCGGCGCGGCCGGCCTCAGCGCCAATGTAACCGTGGACGTGCGTCCGGACGCTGACCGCCGCGCGGCCGCCCAACCCTGATCGCCTCCGATGGCTTCGGCCCAGGACATCGCCAACCGGGTTCCCATCACCGTCGGCCTGATGTTGGCGACGGTGATGAACTCGCTGGACAGCACCATCGCCAACGTGGCGCTGCCGCACATGGCCGGCTCGGTGTCAGCGTCCTACGACCAGATCACCTGGGTCCTGACCTCCTACATCATCGCCGCGGCGATCATGACGCCGCTCACCGGCTGGCTGTCGATGCGCATCGGCCGCAAGGCGATGTTCCTGTTCTCCATCGCGGGCTTCACCGTCGCCTCCATGCTCTGCGGCGTCTCGCAGAGCCTGGTCGAAATCGTGGGCTTCCGGCTGTTGCAGGGCCTGTGCGGCGCCGCGCTGATTCCGCTGTCACAGGCGGTGGTGCTGGATCTCTACCCGCCCAGCCAGGTGGGCCAGGTGATGGCGATCTGGGGGGCGGGCGCGATTCTGGGGCCCATTTTCGGGCCGATGTTGGGCGGATGGCTCACCGACAACTTCTCCTGGCGCTGGGTGTTCTTCATCAACATCCCCGTCGGCATCGCCTCGATGCTCCTCTCGAACGCGATGGTCAGCGATCCGCCCCACCTCAAAGAGGCGCGCGAGCACGGCGACAAGTCGGTCGACTGGCTGGGGCTCACGCTGGTGGCCACGGGCCTCGGCTGCCTCGACTTCGTCCTCGACAAGGGCCAGGAGGACGACTGGTTCCACTCG
>DATAVF010000332.1:0-2275 GCA_036267835.1 Caulobacteraceae bacterium
GGCGGCAGGGCGACGCTGGCGCGGCCGACGCGGATCATCGCCGGGCGGGCCTGGTAGAGGATCTCGCCATCCTGCGTGACGCGGGCGAAGTCAGCCTCGGCCGCCGCCTGCGCGACCCGCACCCGGGCGTCGGCCGAGAGCGCGCCAGCGCGGCGCTCGACGCCGGTTATGTCGATATCGAGGCCGGTCTCGGTCAGGGTGACATGCAGGGTTGGCGCGGACTTCGGCGCTTCGAACAGCGGCGCGGCCAGCCGGCGCAACGCCGGCAGCGCCGCCACCAGCCGCGGGTCGGCGACCGGACAGACTTCGATGGGCGCCAGCCGCCACGAGCGCCGCGCCTTGAACCCCACCAGCGCCCCGCCCTGCCCGGCTCGCGCATGCAGCGCGATGCGCCGGCGCGATCCTGGAGGCGCGGCGAAGGTCGGCAGGATCTCGGTCTCGATCCGGTGGTGGGCCAGGGCGAGGCGCACCTGCTCGGCCTTCCAGACGAGGTAGGGCTCGGCCCGCCAATGCTGCAGGGCGCAGCCCCCGCAATCGCCGAAATGCGGGCATGGCGGCTGCACCCGCTCCGGGCTCGGCGCCAGCACTTCGATGCCCTCGGCGCGATCCCCGGCGACAGCCGCCCGCACCCGCTCGCCCGGCAAGGTCAGCGACGCGAACACCGGACCGGCCGCGACGCCGTCGCCCTGGGCGCCGATGCGCTCGATGGTCAGCTCGCGCGGCGCGCCGACAGCCGGCGGCGCAGGCGCGCGCCGCGGCCTCACGCGCCGCCGCAGCTGTGGCTGGCGTCGGCCTCGGTCCAGGCGGTGCCCGTGCGCAGGTTGATGGCGATGTAGGTGCTGCCGCGGGTGTCGTCGGCCGGACAGTTCTCCGGCAGCTTGCGCAGACACATCTTCACCGGATCGCCCTGGCGCCAGTCGGCCAGTTGCGGCTTCACCTCATAGGAGACCTGGCCCGCGCCATTGGCGTAGATCACCGAGGCGCCGCTGGCCGCATCGCCGTCGACCCGGTCGCCCATCGCCAGCACGGTGGTCAGCACGCACTGGCCGACCTGGGTCGGCATGCCCCCGCCCTGCGCCAGCGCCGGCGGCGCCGCCGAAGCCAGGGCGATCGATGCGGCGATGGCAATCCAGGCTCGGTTCATGGCGTTCCCCCTAGTGCAGGCCGCGCAGGTAGACGGTCCTGAGGATGTGTTCGTCGAGGTAGCATCCCCCGATCTCGATCCCTTGCAAGGTGCCGCCGGCATTGTCGTCGCCGGCGTGGTCGCACTTCAGCTTGGTGCGCGCCAGCCAGGCCCGCTCGTCGTCGCGCAGCTGGACCCTGGCGTCGGCCGAGCGGCTCGCCATCAGCGCCTGGTAGACCTGGTTCAGCTGCTTGTCCCACTTCGCGTACTCGGCGTCCTGGCAGGCGTGCATCTCCAGCGTCGACATCGCGGTCTTGTTGCAGGCGTTGAACGCCGCCGAATAGTATGCGTCCGCCCCCGTCGCCGCATGCGCCGCGCCGCCGAGCGCGGCGGCGCCCAACGCACCTGCGAGCGCGCTCATCCAGTTCAAGCTCAAGCCTCGCTTCACCATCCGACCACTTTCAGGTTGGGGATGTCGTTGAAATCTGACGCGTTCATCGTCACCAGCGTCGCATTGTGGACCATGGCCTGGGCGGCGATCATTCGGTCAAGCAGCTTCCGACGCGAGTAAGCGACGCCCGTCATGATGAGGCGGAAGGCATCCGCGCAGGCATCGTCGAAGGGCGTCACTGACATCACAGCCAACATGAGGTCCAGCCGAGCCAGGCGCATGCCGCTAACCGCCGGGTCGCCGTTGACGCCGTTGACGCCGTTCTCAAGCTCGACCCGCGAGACGATCGAGAGCAACGGCGGCGTACCGAGCGTATCCATCTTGGCCCGGATGGCGGGGTCGCCATCCCGCAGGTGGATCGCAACGTTGGTGTCGATCATCACCGCCACGGCTCAGAGCCCCGGTCGCTCGGGCAAGTCGGTGTCGCGCTCTTCGATGACGCCGGGGATCGGTAGCTCATCGAGGCGCCGAAGCATTTCCTGCAAGGTCATCTGCTTCTTCGGATAGATGGTCATGACATCTCCCGAGCGAACGATCGTCACTTCCGTGCCCTCTGGAAACGCGACGTCCTTCGGCATCCTGAGCGCGATGCTGTTGCCGCTCCGAAAGGTCTTGCTGCTGGCCGTCGTCATGAGCGCCTCGTTCGTATCAACGAGTATATACTCACGCCGGCGACGCGCACAAGGAAGGCGCCTTCAGGC
>DATAVF010000333.1:0-14960 GCA_036267835.1 Caulobacteraceae bacterium
GAGCGGGGGTCGCCGATGATGGCGGGGGCCATCTTGTTCATCGCGTAGGCGAGGGTCGTGCGGGCGTCCATGTCGATGAGGATGATCGAGCCGCCGGCGCCGGCCCAGAAGAGGGTGTTGGGGCTGGGCGGGGTGATCCTGAGCAGCGGGCACGGCAGGGCGTAGCCGAGGCCGAAGCGGGTTTCGTAGCGCATTACCAGGTCGGGACCCTCGACCTGCAGCTCCAGCGCCTTGCGGCAGCCGGCTTCGGACATCAGCCGCTTGCCCTTGGCGATGCCGCCATTGGCCATCAAGGCGTGGATCTCGGCGATCGAGCGGGCGTTGCCCTGGCCGTTGACCGCCGGGATCTCCGCACCCCGCCAGGCCCGGGTCGCGCTGGCCGGGATCTCGATGCGGGTGTCGCCGAGACTGAGGCGCTGGATTTCGGTCAGCTCCACCGCCGCCGCGCTCTCGGGCATCGCGAACGGCACAAGCTCGGCGACGCGGCGATCCTCCGAGGCCGGCAGGCCGATCCAGAAGTCCGCGCCCAGGGGCTCGGCGATCTCCTGGCGGAAGAAGGTCCCGAGCGAGCGGCCGGTGATGCGCCGCACCACTTCGCCGATCAGGAAGCCGTAGGTGTAGACGTGGTAGCCGGACGCCCTGCCCGGCGCCCACAGCGGCGCCTGGGCGCCCAGCAGGGCAACGCACCGCTCCCAGTCGTAGAGCTCGTCGTTGCTGAGCGGCTGGCGCCAGCCTGAGAGCCCGGACGAGTGGCTCATCAGGTGGCGGACTTTGATCCCGCCCTTCCCCTCGGCCGCGAACTCCGGCCAGTACTTCGCCACCGGCGCATCGAAATCCAGCTCGCCGTGGTCTGCCAGCAGCAGGGCGGCGAGCGCGGTCATGGTCTTGGTGGTCGAGTAGACGTTGACCAGGGTGTCGGCCTGCCACGCCTGCGTCTGGGCGACATCGGCCCAGCCGCCCCAGAGGTCGACCACCGTCTCGCCCTCAACCGTGGCGCAGAACGACGCGCCCAGCTCCTCGCCCCGTGCGAAATTGGCCTCGAACGCCTCGCGGGCGGCGCCGAAGCGCTCGTGCGCGAACCCATGCACCGCGGCTGACGGCATGCAGTCCCCCTCTTCGATGGTGGTTCCGGAAGCCGCGCAAGCTCGCCGCAAATTGGCGCGCCGCCAATTCTTGAACGCAACTTTTTCGTCGCCAACTAGAGCTTAGCGGCCCGGCCTTCGCGCGGCTTGCGCGGCGGGCCTGAGCGGGTCAGTTAGACCCATGCCACTCATCTTACCGACCGGCGCCCGCCTTGTCGCGGCGACGCACAATTCCGGCAAGGTCCGCGAACTGGCGGCCCTGCTCGACGGCCGCTTCGAGATGGTCTCCGCTGGAGAACTCGGCCTGCCCGAACCCGACGAGACCGAGCAGACCTTCGCCGGCAACGCCCACTTGAAAGCTCGCACCGCGGCCGAGGCGTCGGGACTGATCGCGCTCGCCGATGATTCGGGTTTATCCGTCGCGGCCCTGGGCGGCGCACCGGGCATCTATTCGGCGCGCTGGGCGGGGCCGGGGCGCGACTTCGGCCACGCGATGGCGCTGGTGGAGGAACGCGTGGCGGCAAGCGAGCTCGACGATCCGGCCGCCTGGTTCACCAGCGCGCTCGCCGTCGCCTGGCCGGACGGGCCGGCCGTGGTGGTCGAGGGCCGCGTCGACGGGACCCTGACCTTCCCACCGCGCGGGACCCAGGGCTTCGGCTACGACCCGATCTTCGTGCCGCAGGGCGAGACGCGCACCTTCGGCGAGATGGCCGAGGCCGAGAAGGAGGCGCTGAGCCACCGCGCCCGAGCTTTCGCCAAGCTGAAGGCGGCCCTGTTTGAGTGACGCGTCCCCGGCCGAGATCGGCCTCTATGTGCATTGGCCCTACTGCGCCCGCATCTGTCCCTACTGCGACTTCAACGTGGTGCGCGACAAGGGGCGCAAGGACGAGCAGGCCGCTTTGCTGGCCGCCATCCTGGCCGACCTCGAAGCGCAGGCCGAAGGGCTGAGGCGCCGGCGCCTGGTCTCGATCTTCTTCGGCGGCGGCACGCCCTCGCTGATGGAGCCGGAGTGGGCCGGCGCCATCATCGCCAAGGCCCGCACCCTCTTCACCACCGGGCCCGATCTGGAAGTGACCCTCGAGGCCAATCCCACCGACGCCGAATCGGACCACTTCGCGGGCTTCGCGGCGGCGGGGGTGAACCGGCTGTCGCTGGGCGTGCAGTCGCTCGACGACGCCGACCTCGCCTTCCTGGGCCGCAACCATGACGCCGTCGAAGCGCGGCGGGCGGCCGGCGTCGCGGCGCGCGCCTTCCCGCGCCTCTCCATCGACCTGATCTACGCCCTGCCCGGCCAGACCCCCGAGATGTGGCGCGAGCGCCTGGAAGCGGCCATCGGCCTGGGGCCGGAGCACGTGTCAGCCTACCAGCTCACCTGCGAGCCTGGCACCGCCTTCGCCAAGGCGGTGGGGCGCGGCGAGTGGTCTCCGCCCGAGGACGACCCCGCCGGCGCCCTCTACGAGACCACCCAGGAGGTGCTGACCGCCGCCGGCCTGGAGGCCTACGAGGTCTCCAACCACGCCCGCGGCTCGGCGGCGCGCTCGCGCCACAACCTGATCTACTGGCGCGGCGGCGACTACCTGGGCATCGGGCCGGGCGCGCACGGCCGCATCTGCGGCCCCGGCGGCGCGCGCTGGGCGACCGAGACGCCGCGCCGGATCGCGGCCTACATCAAGCGCGTGGACGCCGGCGGCGGGGCCGGCGAGCGCACGCCGCTGACCGCTTCCGAGATCGCGCTGGAGCGGCTGCTGATGGGGCTGCGCACTCTGGAGGGCGTCGCCCTCGCCGACCTGGCGCCGCTGGCGCTCGACGTCACCGAGATCGGCTCGCTGGTCGGCGTCGGCCTGCTGCAAGCCGAGGGCAAGCGGCTGATCGCCACCCGGCGCGGCCGCTCGGTGCTCGACCGCATCACCCTCGACCTCGCGAAGAGCGCCCGAGCGGGCTAAGCTCGCCGGCTCACCGCCCGAGGAGGTCCCGCTGGCCCCGCGACCGCCCCCGCCCGCCCTCAGCGACGCAGCCCTGGCCCCCGGCCTCTACCTGGTGGCGACGCCGATCGGGAACCTGCGCGACATCACCCTGCGGGCCCTCGATGTGCTCGCCGCCGCCGACATGCTGCTGGCCGAGGACACGCGGGTGACCGGCAAGTTGCTGGCCGCCTACGGCCTTTCCAAGCGCATGGAGCGCTACGACGAACACGCCGCGGCGCGCGCCCGGCCCGCGATCATGGCCGCCCTGGCCGAGGGCAAGCGCGTGGCGCTGGTGTCCGACGCCGGCACCCCGCTGGTCTCCGATCCCGGCTACCGGCTGGCCGTGGAGGCGGCCAAAGCGGGCGTCAGCGTCTTCCCCATCCCCGGCGCCTCGGCGGCGCTGGCGGCGCTGAGCGTCGCGGGCCTGCCCACCGACCGCTTCCTCTTCGCCGGTTTCCCGCCACCCAAGTCCGCCGCCCGCCGCAGCTTCCTGGAGGGCCTGAAGGGCGTGCAGGCGACCCTCATCCTGTTCGAAGGCGTCTCTCGCCTCGGCGCCTCGCTGGCCGACATGGCGGCAGTGCTGGGTCCCCGCCCCGCCGCCGTCGCCCGCGAGCTGACCAAGCTGCACGAGACCACCCGGCGCGGCGACCTCGCCAGCCTGGCCGCCGACCCGGCCCTCGCCGCGCCCAAGGGCGAGGTGGTCATCGTCATCGGCCCCCCGCTGGAGGCCGCCGCCGAGCCCGCCGACGCCGATGCGGCCCTGGCCGAGGCCCTTGCCCGGCTCTCCCCCGCCGAGGCCGCCCGCGAGGTGGCTGCCGCCAGCGGCCTGCCGCGCCGCGACCTCTATCGCCGCGCCCTGGCGCTGAAGGGCCGCTGAGCTTGGCCCGCGACCGCCGGGTCACGGGCGCCAAAGCCCGCTTGGCCGGCCGCCGCGGCGAGGTGGTCGGCGCTCTCTGGCTGATGGCCAAGGGCTACCGCATCCTGGGTTTCCGGCTGAAGACGCCGCAGGGCGAGATCGACCTCCTGGCGCGCAAGGGCCAGGTGCTGGCGGTGGTCGAGGTGAAGCTGCGCCGCACGACGGAAGCGGCGCTCGAGGCCGTCACCTGGCGCCAGCGCGAGCGGCTGCGCCGGGCCGGCGAAGCCTTCGCCGCCCGCCGGCCGGACCTCAAGGGCGCGGCAATTCGTCTCGACCTGATCGCGCTCGCGCCTGGGCGCTGGCCTTGTCATATTCGCGATGCTTGGTTCGGCGATTAACCGAGCGGGCGCGGAGGGCCATGACGCGCGACGAAGCCCAGGGCTATCTGGCCGAGGTCGGACAAAAGACCGACCGTCGCTTCCCGTTGCTGGAGGCGGCGCTGGCGTGCGCCGTGCACGAGGATCCGTCGCGCACGCCTGACGCGGTGCGTGAGCTGGCCGACGCCGCGGTCAAGCGCCTGAAAATCCGGCTGAAGCGCGAGTCGCCCGAGGAGGCGCTGGCCGAGACCATGGCCGGCGACATGCGCCTCGCCGGCGACCTGATCACCTACGACAGCCCCGAGAACACCGACATCATCAGCGTCGCCCAGCGCCGCAAGGGCCTGCCGGTCAGCCTCGGCGTCTTCTACCTGGACGCGGCCCAGCGCTGCGGGCTCGACGTCAAGGGCGTCGACTTCCCCGGCCACTTCCTCTTGCGCATCGAGACCCGCGAGGGGCCGCTGGCGCTCGACCCATTCAGCGAGGGCCGGGTGGTGCTGCCCTCAGAGCTCACCCGTAGAGCCCTGCACGCGGGCCTGACCCCCAACGTGGCCGAGAAGCTCGAGACCCTGATGGCCCCGGCCAGCGACCGCGACGTGCTGATCCGGCTGCAGAACAACATCTTCGCGCGGGCCGTCGCCGCCCGCGACTTCGCCCGCGCCGAACGCTCGGCGGTGCGCCGCGCCCTGATCGATCCCAAGGACCACCGCCCCTGGATCGACGTCGCCGCCGCCCGCGAAGGTCAGGGCGCGCTGGCCGGCGCGCTCGAGGCGCTCAGCCACGCCCAGCGCCTCGACGGCGGCGCCGCCCTGGCGGCCCGAGCCGCGCGGGAACGGGTGCGGCTGAAGCTGAACTGACGGGGCGCCGGGCTTTTCTCGCTTGCGCGTCCCGAGCCCCGCGAGGACAACCCGGCCCTAAACGCCGGAGCCAGCATGCCCTTACAGGTCGCCGTCCAGATGAACCCGCTCGAGCGGGTCAACATCGAGGCTGACACCACCTTCATGATGATGCTGGAAGCGCAGACGCGCGGACACGGCCTCTTCGTCTACGACGCCGACCGCCTCGCCCTCGACGACGGCCGGGTGTTGGCGCGGGGCCGGGCTACCAACATCCGCGCGGTGAGGGGCGATCACCACACCCTGGGCGACTACGAGGTGCGCGACCTCAGCGAGTTCGACGTGGTGCTGATGCGGCAGGATCCGCCCTTCGACATGGCCTACATCACCGCCACCTACCTGCTGGAGAAGATCCATCCGGTGACCCTGGTGGTGAACAACCCGGCAGAGGTGCGCAATGCGCCGGAGAAGCTGTTCGTCACCGGCTTCCCGGGCCTGCAGCCCCCGACCCTGGTCACCTCCGACCCCGAAGCGTTGCACGACTTCCACCAGCGGCACGGCGACATGGTGTTGAAGCCGCTCTACGGCGGCGCCGGCTCAGGCGTGGTGAAGCTGAAGGCGCACGACCCGAACCTCGATGCGCTCCTCGAACTGCACGCCATGATCAGCCGCGAGCCGGTGATCGCGCAGAAGTTCATCCCGGCCGTCTCCAAGGGCGACAAGCGCATCATCCTGGTCGATGGCGACCCGATCGGCGCCATCAACCGCATCCCCGGCGAAGGCCAGGTGCGCTCCAACCTGGCCCGCGGCGGCCGCGCCGAGGCCGTGGGCCTGACCGCCCGCGACATCGAGATCTGCGACACCATCGCGCTGGAACTGAAGGACCGCGGCCTGCTCTTCGTCGGCATCGACGTGATCGGCGACTATCTGACCGAGATCAACGTCACCTCCCCCACCGGCGCCCAGCAGCTGAAACGCTTCGGCGGCCCCGACGCCACGGTGGCGCTCTGGGACCGCATCGAGGCGATCCGCGGGATCGTCTGACGGTGAGCGTGTCTCCGGGCGCCGGGCGGGTTGCGTGTGTGAAGCTTCTACGACGGATGAGCCCCTGGCCGCAGGTCACTGATTCGCCACAGACTCTCTAATTGTTCCGTTTTCGTTCTTGATCCGGGCCTGGCGATGTGCTGGGATGTGGATAAGTCTTGGGATCAAAAGGGGTTTTCCGGCCGTGGCGGGGCGCGTGGTCACTGTCGCTTTCGAGGGCGTCGAGGCGCGGCGCGTGGACGTCGAGGTGCAGCTGACCAGCGGCGCGGTCCATTTCGCCGTGGTCGGTCTCGCCGACAAGGCAGTGGCCGAGAGCAAGGAGCGGGTGCGGGCCGCTTTCTCCGGGCTCGGCCTCGCTTTGCCGGCCCGACGCATCGTCGCCAACCTGTCGCCGGCCGACCTGCCTAAGGAAGGCAGCCACTACGACCTGCCGATCGCGCTGGCCCTGATGATCACCATGGGCATCCTCCCCGCCGACGCCCTGGACGGCTGGGCCGCCATCGGCGAGCTCAACCTCGACGGCCAGATCGCGCCGGTGGCAGGCGCCCTGCCGGCAGCGGTCGCCGCCAACGCCTGGAACATGGGGCTGATCTGCCCCGAGGCCTGCGGGCCGGAAGCTGCCTGGGCGGGTGAGACGGCCATCCTGGCCCCGCGCTCGCTGATCGCCATCGTCAACCACTTCCGCGGCACGCAGGTGATGGGCCAGCCCAAGCCCGGCCCGATGCTCGACGGCGCCCGCGTGCCAGACCTGCGGGATGTGAAGGGCCAGGAGCAGGCCAAGCGCGCCTTGGAGATCACCGCCGCCGGCGGCCACAACCTGCTCTATGTCGGCCCGCCCGGCTCGGGAAAGTCGATGCTGGCCCAGCGCCTGCCCGGCCTGCTGCCGCCGCTCTCGGCCGAGGAGCTGCTGCAGACCTCGATGGTGCACTCGATGGCCGGCCTGATCGCCCGCGGCGCCCTGACCCGCGCCCGCCCGTTCCGCAGCCCCCACCACTCCGCCAGCATGGCCGCCCTGACCGGCGGCGGCGTCCGCGCCAAGCCGGGCGAGGTGTCGCTGGCCCACAACGGCGTGCTCTTCCTGGATGAGCTGCCGGAATTCAGCCCCCAGGCGCTCGATTCGCTGCGCCAGCCGCTGGAGACCGGCGAGGTCATGGTAGCGCGCGCCAACTACCACATCCGCTACCCGGCCAAGGTGCAGCTGGTGGCGGCGCAGAATCCGTGCCGGTGCGGGGTCGGCGGACCCGGCAAGGGCCATTGCGGCAAGGGCCCGCGCTGCCAGATCGCCTATCAGAGCCGCGTCTCCGGCCCGCTGCTCGACCGCATCGACCTGACCGTCGACGTGCCGCCGGTCACCGCCGCCGACCTCGCCCTGCCGCCGCCGGCCGAGGGCACCGCGGAAGTCGCCGCCCGCGTCGCAGCGGCCCGCGACATCGCCACGGATCGTGCGGTAAAGAACGGCGATGGCGTCCCGGCCCTCAACGCCCGCGCCGAGGGCCGCTGGCTGGAGACCATCGTCGCCCTTGACGAGCCCGGCCGCGCCCTCCTCACCCGGGCCGCCGAAGCCGGCGCCCTCTCCGCCCGCGGCTGGACCCGCACCTTGCGCCTTGCGCGCACCATCGCCGACCTGGAGGGCGCAGGCCCGGTGCGCCGGGTGCACGTGGCCGAAGCGCTGATCTACCGCCGCGTCGCGCCGGTCGCCGCGCCAGGCGGGGTTGGGGAGCGGAAGGCGAGCGCCTATGGGTGGTAGGCGGCGCCGATCGCACCGTTGATTCACCGTACTTTACGGTGGCGGCAGGGTTGGCGCCTGCACGGCTTCCGGTTCGCTTTCTCTACGATGTGAAAGATCGGATGCCGCAGCGAGCCGCGTTGACCAGCTCAACTTCGCCGGCGATTCGCGGTCAAGACCGGCCGGCATTCGCCTCGCTGACGGGGCTCAACTCCGCCAGACCAGCCCCGCGATGAACAGCAGGCCGATGACGATGGCGAGCTCCGGCGCGGCGGCCTGAGCGTGGCCCGTGCTGACCTTGTTGAACATGTCGAAGGCGCCGAAGCCGGCCAATCCAACGAGGATGATCGCCACGAATTGCTTGAGCACCTTGCCCAGGCCCTCGCCGCCGCCCGCTGCGGCCTTGTTCCAAAGATTGGGATCGACCACCCCGTCGCCGCCGGGCGGCTTGGCCTGCGCGTCAGTCATTCCTGGAGGCGGAGCCAGAGGCGGCGGCCTGGATGGTGTCTGAGGGGGCTCGACCACCGTCGCTGCGGGCTTGTCCGGCAGAGTCTCGGCAGCTGCCTCGCCCACGATCGCCGCGCCGCCCGCCAGCCCGCCAATCGCGGCGGCCAGCGCCGGGCGCGCTCTGCGCGCCATCAGCGCCTGAACATTGGTCGCGAGGCGGGCGATGTGCGCGGCCATCGGCGGCGTCAGGGCGTCCAGCCAGTGCGGCGTCGAGATGAAGAGCTCGAGCGACTTGTCGGGCGGCACGTTCTCGATGCGGAACGGCAGAATCGGCAGTTCGTGGTCCGCCGCCCGCGCCACCTCGCGCCGCACGTGGCCCGACTCGTTGGCGAACCGCGAGAACACCAGCACCAGCAGCCGCGAGTCGCCGATCGCCTGGACCACCGCCGCGGGCCACTCCTCGCCGGCCAGCACGTCGCGCGGCGCGATCCAGCATCGGATCGCCTGCCGCTCCAGCTCGGCGCAGATCGCGTCCGCGGTGAGCTTGTCCTCCGAGGCGTAGCTGATGAAGACGTCGTGTCGCGTGTCAGCCAAGCTGCGCTCGCAGATCTAAGCGGGATCGGTTGCATATCGCGCGCCGCTCGGCGCAATCGTCAAGCTGGGTTGCGGGATCGGCCGGCGAATCTGCGACTATCAGGTGCGTCGTCCGACGCGGGGGGAGCTTCATGACCAACGCCCTCCAGGCGCTGCGAGACGTGCGGGGGCGTTTCGCGGTGATCTGGGTGATCCCGATCATCCTGGTGGCGCTGGTCAGCTTCGCGCCGCAGATCCTCGATGACGCCGACACCTTCTGGCACATCGCCGCCGGGCGCTGGATGATCGCCCACGGCGCCGTGCCGGCCACCGACCCGTTCTCCTTCACCTTCGGCGGCCAGCCTTGGTTGGCGCACGAATGGCTGAGCGAGGTGCTGATGGCCGGCGCCTTGCTGGCTGCCGGCTGGAGCGGGGTGATGCTGCTCACCGGGCTCGCGGTGGGCGCCGTGGCGGCGCTGAGCGGGGCCTGGCTGCTGCGCTGGCTCTCGCCGCTCTCGGCCGTGGCGGCGATTGCCGTGGGCCTGGCCTGCGTCGCGCCGGGCATGCTGGCGCGGCCGCACCTGCTGGCGCTGCCGGTGCTGGCGTTCTGGACCATCGAGCTGCTGAGGGCCCGCGGGGCCGGCCGCGCGCCGGCCCTCTGGCTGGCGCTGGTGATGGTGCTCTGGGCCAACATGCATTCGAGCTTCGTCGTCGGCGCGGGACTGGCCTGCGCGTTCGGCCTGGAGACGCTGCTCGACGTGAAGGCCTGGCGCTGGCGCCTGTTCTTCGGCTGGGCCGGTTTCCTGGCCGCGACCGGCGTCGCCACCCTGGCGACCCCGCATGGCGTCGACGGCCTCATCTTCCCGCTGAAGGTGCTGGGCATGAAGACCCTGCCCAACATCACCGAATGGCTGCCGCCCGACTTCATGCAGATCTCGCCGCTGGAGATCGCCCTGCTGGGCGGGGTGTTCGCCGCTTTCTGGCGCGGCGTGCGGCTGAACGCGGTGCGCACCCTGATCCTCCTGGGCCTCATTCACATGAGCCTGCAGCACGTGCGCCAGGAGGTGCTGCTGGGCGTGGTCGCGCCGCTGATCCTCGCCGAACCGCTCGGCCGGGCGCTGGGCCGCACCGCCGCCGCGCCGGCGCCCTGGGCCATGCCGCTGCCGCAGGCGGCGCTCGGCGGTGCGCTGCTCGCCGCGGCCCTGATCGGCCGCTTCGCCGTCGCCGAGGTGCGCGTCGATGGCCCGACCGCGCCGGTCACCGCCTTCGCCCACGTGCCGGCCGCGCTGCGCACCCAGCCAGTGCTCAACGACTACAACTTCGGCGGCTACCTGATCTTCGAGGGCGTGCGCCCCTACATCGACGGCCGCGCCGACATGTACGGCGACGACTTCGTCGCGGCCGACGACGCCATGCAGAACGGCGACGCCGGCCGGCTCAAGGACACCGTCGAGCGCTACCACATCCGCTGGGCCATCCTGCGCCCCGGCCTGCGCCTGGTCGGCGTGCTCGACCAGACGCCGGGCTGGCGGCGCATCTACGCGGACAAGTATGCCGTGGCGTTTACCTTCTCCCCTCCCACTTGAGGGGAGGGGCCGGGGGTGGGGGTCTGCCGGCCGCGGTCGTGGGGCGGAGAGATCCCCCCACCCGGCTGCTTCGCAGCCACCCTCCCCTCAAGGGGGAGGGTACGCGCCAAGCGCAGCGGCGTTTCGCTCCGGGCAAACGCCGCCTCCAGCGTCGGACGGCTGAACACGAACCCCAGGTCGAGCGCGGCGCTCGGGATGACGCGCTGGCTGGCGAGGAAGAGGTCGCTGAATTCGCCCAGCGCCAGGCGCACCGGCGCCGCCGGGGCGGCGAGCCAGGCCGGGCGGTGCAAGTGGGCGGCGAGACGGCGGGTGAACTGGCCCTGGGTGACCAGGTCCGGCGCCACGGCGTTGATCGGGCCGCGCCAGGCCGGGTCGTCGATCGCGGCAAGCGCCAGGCGCACCACGTCGTCGCGGTGCACCCACGGCGCCCACTGGTCGCCCTTGCCGATCCGGGCGCCGAAGCCGAAGCGGGCCGGCAGCGCCAGCATCGGCAATATGCCGCCGCTCCAGTCGAAGACGAGGCCGAGGCGCAAGGTCACGACCCGCACGCCGAGCCCAGCCGCTTCGGCCGCCGCCGCCTCCCAGCCGGCGCAGAGGTCGGCCATGAAGCCCCGGCCGTGGCCGTCGGCCTCGGTCAGCAGCTCGCTGCCCCGATCGCCGTAGAAGCCGACGGCGGAGGCGTTGACCAGGGCGCCGGGCGGGGTGTGCAGGCGGGCGGCGAAGGCAACGAGGCGGCGGGTGGTCTCGACGCGGCTCTGCATCAGCACCCGGCGGCGGTGCGCGGTCCAGAGCCCGCCGGCCACGCTGGCGCCGGCGAGGTTGACGATGGCGTCGAGCGCCAGCTCGTCCGGCAGTTCGTCGAGGCTCTCGACGATCATCGGCGCCGGGCCGAACTGGCCGCGGGCAGCCATCCGGTCGCGGGTCAGCAGGATGACGCGCCGGTGCTGGGCCAAAAGGGCCGCGGTGAGCCGGCGGCCGATGAAGCCCGTGGCGCCAGTGATCAACACCGTGCCGGTGGCGTTGGCGGTGGAGATCGCGCCCTCGCCACGGCCGAGCGCCAGCACCGCGAAGGTGTTGCGCACCGCCCAGGCTGCGACACCGACGCCCACCGCGGTCATCGCCCAGGAGATCAGGCCGTGGTTGACGGGGGCCAGCGCCGTCGGCTCGCGGGCCCAGGCCAGGGCGATGGGCGTCAACAGCGCCAGCATCGCGCCGAACCCGATAGCGAGCAGGGTGTGCAGCACTCGCTCGAACGGCGGCAGCCGGCGGGTGCGGTCCTCGACCAGGAAGTCCTTCAGGGTGATCGCTACCTCGGTCGCCATCAGCGCGGCCAGCAGCAGGGCGAAGGCGCCGCGCCACTCCAGCCAGGCGAGACCGAGGAACAGGGTCCCGTAAATCGCCTCGCGGGCCGCGTGCAGCTGCAACTCCAGCCGCGCGCCGGGGCGGGATGGCAGCGCCGCCTCCAGCTCGTGGTGGATCAGGTTGTCCGTGCCGCCCAGGGCGGCCTGGGCCAGCATCAGCAGCAGCAGCGGGGTCATGGCGTGGGGTCCTGGAAGTCGCCGGCGTTGACCAGGGTCTCGCCGGCGAGGGGGTGGACGAAGCGCAGCGCGAAGTGGAAACGCCCGCCGCCGAGGTCGCGGTGGACGACGTGGGCGCGGCCCGGCGTCAGCAGGCCCGGGATCGGCGCCAGCCACGGGCCGAGGCGCCAGAAGTAGCCCGTGCTGCTGAAGGTCAGCGCCGCGTCCTCGACGCTCACCGCCAGCCGCATGCCGAGGCCGCCGCGGGTGACTTCCAGCAGGGCGCCGTCCTTGGCCGCCAGCTTGAACGACGCGATGGTCAGCGGCGCGCGGCCCGGGAAGGCGTAGGTACGCCGCCAGACGATGGCGCCGTCGGGCTCCGGACGCACCAGCACGCTGGCCGGCACATTGCGCCCGGTCCACGGGGCGATCGGCGTGCCGATTAGGCGGCAGCCTTGCGCGAACAGCCAGCCCAGCCAGTTCAGCTGCAGGTCCATCGCGCCCGGGTAGATCCGGGGCGCCAGGTGCGCTGCGGCATCGAAGCGCGCACGCACCGCGGCCGGCAGCTCGGCCCACCCGGCTTCGCCGAGCAGATGCCGGAAGTCGGGACGCCTCGTCCCCTGGCCGCCCGCCGCAAGGTCGCCGGTCCAGGGGAGGGTCATGGCTGCTGGCCCCTAGCGGTTCACGAAGCCGGCGATGCGGGCGCCCAGGCCCACCAGCTTCATCAGCACGGGACGAGGGACGTGGCGCATCTGGTCGTACCAGCCGGCAAGCTGCTGGGTAAGGTCGCGCAGCCGCTCCAGCTTGGCCCGCACCGCGGCGGAGGTCTCGCCATCGGTGCGCGCCTCGCGCAGGCAATCTTCAAGCAGGGCCAGGGTCGGATCGATCTCGCGGCGCTTGCGGCCCTCGGCGATGGTGACCAGCATGTCCCACGGGTCCTGCTTGGCCTCGAAGTGGTCGCGCCGATCACCCGCCTTGTGGGTGAGCCGCACCAGCTCCCAGCCGATCAGCTCCTTGAGCCCCGTGGAGACGTTGGAGCGGGCGATCTCCAGCGTCGACGCGATCTCATCCGCCGGCAGCGGCGCGTCCGCGAGGTAGAGCAGCGCATGGATCTGCGCCACGGAGCGGCTGACCCCCCACCGCGTACCCATCTCTCCCCAGTGGAGGATGTACTTGAACATGGCAGGGGTGAGGAGCATCGGTCGTCGAACATTTCTGTTTTTTCAGAAATACCCGATATTTCAGCCTGGATCAACGGTCGTGCCGCCGTTTTGGGGGATGATCTAGACGATGCCGAACTTGGCTTTGGACAAGGCTTCCCATTCGTCGAGCAGTTTGGCGACAGCGGCGGGCGACCGTGTCAAAACAGCCCGGAGGAGCACCCTCGTGTCTTCATCCTGTCCTTCCGCCTTGGGCCAGCCTGTCTGAGCCAGAGAGTGTTCCAGCTCAGCCTGAGCTCGGTCGAAAAGAGAGAGCGAAGCGAGCACGGCCGCAAACTCCCTCCGGACAACCGGATGCGCGAGCCGATCCGGAAACCTATGCACGAACGTCGCAGGATCCGAATATTGAAGCGCTTCGTCTACGAACGGCGCCACGATGTCTGCGACGCGCGATGGATCGAATTTGCCCGGACCTTCCGCGCTGATCCGGTCTGAAAAGGAGAGGCCGGGAACGTAAGGGCGACCACAGATCGGCAAAGCAAATCGCCAGATGTACCGGGAATAGGGCGTTCGCTCCAAGACGAAGCCGGCCACGATGCGCCCGGCAGGCTTCCTGTAGAAATACCCGAAGTCGGAGAATGAGCCCCAATCGCCTCCGAACCTTTCATTCAGCGCGCGCAGGAACTTATTCATGGAACCAACTTTATCTCCACGACAAGCACGCCTTCCGGCAGGTTGCGATAATATTCGCGGATCTGGCCCGTCGTTAAGAACGCACCAGCCGTTTTTAGATCTACTGCAATAGTTGGAGCATTGACCGGACCAACAATCGCGTCTGCCCGCACCGATCCCGGATACCCGTATCTAACAGGGTCACCGAGGCTGTACGAGGCTTCGGCGTGATCAGCGCCGAACTCCGCGCTTACCAGCCGAGCGAATTGAGCGTGCACAAAAATCCCTCGCAGCCATGCGGGGATCGGCAGGTCCCCGAAGGGGGTCGATAAAGAGACGGCGACAGACTTGTCTGCCTCGGACGCTAACTGATCCAGAAGGCGAAGCTCCGGCGTCGGCGGGGCGGGAACGCCCGGCGCCGGCTGGTAGTCTCCTTCACCCGATGAGGGAAAGGCTTTGGTGGGCTCAAACAGGGTTGAAGAAGCTGTGCCGCCATCGCCGTAGTGGAACGTGACACCGTGAAGACTTGCGGGATCGATGGGCGTACTGTTCAGGCCCGCCCGGTAGAGCAGGTAACGGATCGCCAGCGCCGCCGCCGGTCCCGCCTTGTCCGATGCCTCCGCGAGAAATGCGCCCACCGCAAGCAGATCTGCAATCGGCAGACCACCGAGATTCAGCTGTGGCGTCGCCTGAGGACCTGAGCCGGTTGCGGCCTCTCGCTGTGTCTGCGCCGCCAAAGCAGTCGGTAAGGCGTTCCCTGCCGGGGGCGGGCGCGGCGGAACGTATGAGGGTCCCTGAGCCTGTGTGGGTGTGGTGTTCGACTGCCGCGCCGAAGGACGCAGGCGGCCCGTGGGCTTCGTGTGAACCGGCTGATCGCTCCCCTGAGGCGCTGCGGTGGACGCGCCCGCGCCGTCTTCGCTCGTCCACTCGCCGCTGCTGTGCCCGCTGCCGGCGGGGACGCGCGGCTGGTCCGGCGAATACTTCGCGAGCGGATCTCCGGTTGGCAACAGACCCAGGGCTCTGAAGAGTTCGTCCACGCCGAGCCCGGCGGCCAGCAGGGCGTCGGCGAGAAAGAGCCGCTCTGCGTCCGCGACGGGCCGCGCAAGCTTGTTGAGCCCGC
>DATAVF010000334.1:0-1744 GCA_036267835.1 Caulobacteraceae bacterium
GTCAGCTGGGCGCGGATCGGCGAGGCGCTGGGCGTCTCGCGACAATCAGCCTGGGAACGATTCTCCTGACAGCTGTTTGCATCGCAAACGGGTGTATGCTCCCGCCGTGATGAAAGGCGGCGTGGTCAGTCGAAGAGGAGCTGTCGCGGGCCTCGCGGCGCTTGCCGCCATCTGCCCGGCGCTCGCCAGGTCCCAGGGCGTCAGCATTGTCGGCGGCTCGGCGTCGCGGCTCCCGACCACGGGTCCGGCCGTCTACACGCCTCCCGCGAACCTGCGATCGGTGCTCGACCTCTACAATCGGATGACCGGTCCCGTCAGGATACAGGGCACCGGCCCTTATCCGTTCATCGCCGACACCGGCGCGAACCAATCGGTGATTTCGGCCGAGCTGGCGGCCCAGCTCAGCCTGCCGCCCGGCGAATCCCAGCCGCTAAACGGCGTCGCCGGCGTGCAGGTCACGCCCACGGTGACCGCCCAGCTGCAGCTCGGCACGCGGCCGGCGCGGCCGGTGACCCTGTCGGTGCTGCCGGCCGCCGCGATCGGCGGGCCGGGCATGCTGGGCCTCGACCAGCTTGGCGACGCGCGCCTGACGCTCGACTTCCAGCGCCAGGCCATCACCATCGACACCGGCCCGGCGCTGCCCGGCGACGGCGAGGAGTACCGCGCCCACGCCACCAAGCGCGACGGCCAGCTCACCCTGGTGGACGCCGAGCTGGCGGGCATCAAGGTGATCGCCTTCCTCGATTCCGGCGCTCAGGACACGATCGGCAACATGGCCCTGCGCCAGCTGGCGATCAGCCGCTACCCGATGACCGTGCTGCGCGGCATCCCGATCGTCAGCGTCACCGGCCAGACCATAGACGCCCAGTTCGCCGATCTGCCCGAGCTGCGCTTCGGCGGCGTCACCCTGCCGACCTGGCCGATCGCCTTCGCGGACCTGCACATCTTCCAGATGTGGGGGCTGGTGGACAAGCCGGCGATCCTGATCGGCGTGGATGTGCTGAGCCGATTCCAGACTGTCTGCCTCGATTTCCGCCGCGAAGAGGTGAGCTTCCGCCTGCCGGGGCGGGCCTGACGGGGCGAGGCGGCCGTCCGGCGCCATCGCGCATTGGCCCTCGCCGCGTTCTCGGCTAGAACCCGCCCGACGAGCGTTAAACCGCTCACACCCGCCCGCCCGAAGCAACGTCCGCGCTTGTCGTCGCGGGCAAAGAGGAGAGCCTGAATGGTCAAGACGGCGCTTGTGTGTGGCGCGGGCGGTTTCATCGGCGGCCATCTGGTTAAGCGGTTGAAGGCCGAAGGCTTCTGGGTGCGCGGTTGCGACCTGAAGTTCCACGAATACTGCGACACCGAGGCGGACGACTTCGTGGTGGGCGATCTGCGCGACCCGGTCTTCGTGCGCAGCATCGTCGATCGGCGCTTCGACGAGGTCTATCAGCTGGCCGCCGACATGGGCGGCGCCGGATATATCTTCACCGGCGAGAACGACGCCGACGTGATGCACAATTCGGCCACCATCAACCTCAACGTCCTGGATGCCGTGGCCAAGCGCAACATCCGGCGCATCTTCTATTCGTCGTCGGCCTGCATGTATCCGGCCCACAATCAGCTCGATCCGGACAATCCCAACTGCAAGGAAGACAGCGCCTATCCGGCCGCGCCGGACAGCGAATACGGCTGGGAGAAGCTGTTCAGCGAGCGGCTCTACATGGCCTACAAGCGCAACTACGGGCTGGAGCCGCGCATC
>DATAVF010000335.1:0-3245 GCA_036267835.1 Caulobacteraceae bacterium
CGCCGCGTTCGACGAGCCACGCGACGTCATCGCCAGGTGTATCGACGTCGGCATCACCGGGACCGCGGGCGTGGAAACCTACATCGCCTGGGGCGACGAAGGCCCCATGTGCACCGTCTCGGTGACCCCGACCGGCGACACCGGTGCGATCACGTTGATGGCCACGCCCCCCGAGCACCAGCGCAAGGGCATGGGCCGCGCCTTGCTGACCCAGGTGATCGACGACTACCGGCGCCGCGGCATGAAGCGCTTCCACCTGGGCTCCACCGAAGCGGGCCGGCGGCTCTACACGAGCCTCGGCTTCGAGCTGGTCGCCGACCTTCCCGTGTGGATTTTGGAGCGGCCCGGCCCGGCGCCAGCTTAGGCCGGCAGTTCGTATCCCACTGCGCTCTCAACTTCGATGGTGCGGCTCACCGCCGGCCGCGCCAGCATCCGCGCTTGGTGGCCTTCCAGCCGCGGGAAAGCCCCCGGCGGCGGCTTCAGCGAGGCGGCGAAGCGCCAGTAGAGGCGGAAGAGGTGGATGTCGGCGATGGAATAGGCGCCCACCACCCATTCGCCGTCGCCGAGGCGGGCGTCGGCCAGAGCGTAGACGCCCATCGCGTGCGCCAGGCCCTGACGGCGGGCCGGGTGGAGGGTGGAGGCGATGAACGACATCCACGAGACCACCCGCGCCTCCGCCTCGGGATCGCCGTGCGGCATCAGCCGCGCCTCGGGGTAGGCGCGGGCCAGGTAGTAGAGGATGCCCGCCACCTCGGTCAGCGGCCGGCCGTCGATCAGCAACGTGGGCACCTTGCCCTCGGGGTTGATCGCCCGGAACTCAGCCCCCTGCGTCTCCGACTTCGCGAACGAGACCGGCCGCGCCTCGAACGCGGCCCCGATCTCATGCAGCGCGATGTGCGGGGCCATCGAGCTGGCGCCAGGCGCGAAGTAGAGCGTCAGCAAGCGATGGCCTCCGTTTGGTCAGGCGGCCGCCTTTGGCCTGGGCCCAACATAGCGCGATTGCGGCCGGATCAGGCGCCCGCCGGCGACCTGTTCGCGGGCATGGGCGATCCATCCGGTCACCCGGCCGACCGCGAAGACGCAGGTGAAGGCCGAGGGCGGGAAGGCCAGGGCCTCCAGCAACAGGGCGGTGTAGAACTCGACGTTGGTCTGCAGCGAGCGGTTGGGCTTGCGATCCTTGAGGATCGCCAGCGCCGCCTGCTCGACGGCCTCGGCGAAGGCGAGGCGGCCGGGCAGCACGCTGGAGCCTTGGCCGAGTTCGCGCACCGCCCGTTTCAGCGCGTCGGCGCGCGGGTCGCGCACCTTGTAGACCCGGTGGCCGAAGCCCATCAGCCGGTCGCCGCGGTCGAGCGCCTGCTCGATCCACGGCCGGGCGTTCTCCGGCGCGCCGATCCCGTCCAGCATCTCGATCACCGGTCCCGGCGCGCCGCCATGCAGCGGGCCCTTGAGCGCGCTGATGCCGCCCAGCACCGCGCTGGCGAGACCGGCGTGGGTGGAGGCGATCACCCGGGCGGTGAAGGTCGAGGCGTTGAGGCCGTGGTCGATGACGGTGACGAGGTAGGTCTCGAACGCCTTCACCTCGGCGGCCGGCGCCGGCGCGCCGCGCAGCATGCGCAGAATGTCGGCGGCGTGGCTCAGCGTGGGATCGGGCGCCAGCGGGGCATCGCCGGCCTGGTGGCGCACCACCGCGGCGGTGAAGACGGCGGGCGCGGCCATCAGCCGGATCGCGGTGGCGAAGTCGTCGCCATCGGCCAAGCGGGCGGTCAAGGCGCGCATCGCCTCCATCGGGGTCAGCGCCAGCAGGGTGGCGTCGAGGGCGGCGACGTGAGCGAAGACCTCGGCCCGCGCGGCGCCCAGCACCGGCCGCAGGTCGGCCGGCAGGTCGTCGAAGAAGCCGTCCAGCAGCAGGTGCGCGGCCGCCTCGTAGCTGGTGCGGCCGGCCAGTTCCTCCACCGAATAGCCGCGGATCACCAGCCGGCCGGCCTGGCCGTCCACCTCGGACAGCACCGTTTCGGCGGCGACGATGTTCTCGAGTCCGTCAATACTATCGATCAATGTAATGCTCCTTGATCAGCCCGAAACGCCATGCGACCCTGCGCATTGATGGTCAATCTTGATCAATTGAATCAACTGATGGCCCATCGGACCCATGGCTGACTGGCTCACCGCCGATGAAGCCCTGCTGCGCCTCCGGGTGCGGCCGCAGACGCTGTACGCCTACGTCAGCCGCGGGCGTGTGCGGGCCGAGCCGGACCCGGCCGAGCCGCGCCGCAGCCGCTACCGCGCCAGCGACATCACCGCCCTGGCCGACCGTAAGGCGCGCGGCCGCAAGGCCTCGGACGTCGCCGTGGGCGCCATCGCCTGGGGCGAGCCGGTGCTGGCCTCGGCGATCACCACGGTGCGCGACGGGCGGCTTTATTATCGGGGCCAGGATGCGGTGCGCCTGTCGGACGCCGCGACGTTGGAGGAAGTGGCGCGGCTGCTGCGCGGCGGCCTCGGCCTGCCGCCGGACGAGGGCGTCGATGCGCCGCCCGGTCCCACCGCCTCAGCCCGCGCCTTCGCCGCCTTCGCGGCCCGCGCCGCGGCCGATCCGCCAGCAGCCGACCGGCGACCCGGCGATCTGGCCGGCGAAGCCGCGCGCCTGCTCGACCTGATGGCCGCCGCCGTCGCCGGCCCCGAGGGCTGGGCGCCGCGCGACGAGGACGCCGGCCCCATCCACGAGCGGCTCGGCCGCGCCTGGCGGGCGCCGCGCGACGGGTGGGACGCTATCCGCCGCGCCCTCGTCCTGCTGGCCGACCACGAGCTCAACGCCTCGACCTTCGCCGCCCGCGTCGCCGCCTCCACCGGCGCGTCGCTGGCCGCCGCGGTGCTGGCGGGGCTCTGCGCCCTTTCAGGCCCCCGGCATGGCGGCATGGCGGCCAGGGTCGAGACCTTCGCCGCCGACGCCGCCCGCCGCGGCTGGCGCAAGGCCCTGACGCCCGGCCAACCCCCGCCCGGCTTCGGCCACGCGCTCTATCCGGATGGCGACCCGCGCGCCGAAGCCTTGCTCGCGGCAATCGACGCGCCGGCCGCGTTGCTGGAGCTTCGCCGCGCGGTCGAAGCCGAGACCGGCCAGCGCGCCAATGTGGACTTCGCCCTGGTCGCCCTGCGCCAGACCCTGGGCCTGCCCGCCGAAGCCCCGTTCGCCCTCTTCGCCGCCGCCCGCACGGCCGGCTGGCTGGCCCACGCAATGGAGCAACTCACCA